>JAPKZO010000036.1 GCA_026393755.1 Acidobacteriota bacterium | reverse complement strand
TTTCACCGAGCGGCGCAACTGCTCCGCCCGGCTGGCACCGCAGTGCTACGATTAACCGACAATCCCGCGACGCGGACCGCCTTCACTCGAATCGAACAGGCCCTCGCGCGCGCGGCGTAGTTATTGACGCATCAAGGCTAACTGCCCGGTTAGCGTCCGGTCGATGTGCTGAGCGAGCAGCCTGAGCGCATGCACCACGAGCGAGAGAATCGTCAACGCCGACCAGTATCGCGTGGCGGAGCCGCGTCCGAGGAGCCTGCTGATCGCAACGACCACGGTCGACACTCCTAGCCCCGCCACCAGGACGGTCAGGATGGCCGCCAGTAATCGAAATTGCTCGAAGTCGGCGGGGAAGTCTGGATCCCCTGACGCCAAGACCCACCGATGGGTGACCGCCGACAAGTCCGCGAAAATGGCGAAGGCCTGGAAGCCGTGGTACATCCCGATCGGCGCGACCACTGTCGCTAATCCTCGCGCCACGGTGTCTCGCGTGTTTCGCGTCATGTCTCGGGTCCCGTCCGGCCAACGATCCGCGGTCACCCGCCGGCGCTCACGATACCACCAGCGCTGGTCGGGTGCAGCGCGTTGTTCGGCGGCTCTTGGACACTCACGCCCCCAAGGCGCCTTTCAGGGACGCGCCGCAGATCCCAGAGACTCAGGATATGACCAACGCTTGCAGCACATAGGTAAATGGTCAGGATCCAGAGGAGCACGCGGGCCGCCGTACTCTGCACTCGGGACGCCCTGTCACGCCTCGTGGCGAAGAACCCCACGATGGTGGCGAGGCCCGATCCCACGGTCACGACAACACCACAGAGCAGCATGACGACCAGCATGGCGGCCGCCATTTGAGAGACCGCCATGGCATCCATGGCATCTCCCCTGGACCGGGACTCTAGAGCGTTCACGAAGTAACGGACCTGAACCGCGTCAACCACGATCAGCAGCGAGGCAATGATCAACGAGATCGCCGCCACCCAGAGGACAACTGACCGCCACACACCTCCTGCCAGCCGAGGCGTGACGTCATCGGTGCGCAGGCGCGTGAGCAGTGTGCTTGTCGCCATCATCGCTGCGACGGTGGCGAGAATGAGGTCGGCCTCTTGTGCCTGCGCCAAGAAGTCCTTTACAGCCTGCACCGCCGCGAGAGTACCGACGGGCGGGTTTCGCGCCGACTCCGCGAAGCCCCTGTAGGTGAGCCATGCGGACGACACAGTCCCGGCAGTCACCATGGCAATGGCCGCGGGGACGGCAATGGGCGCCCACGCTTCACGACCATACCTCTGAAGCCCGAGAAAATGGACGACCAGGACAATCAAGGAGAAGAGCAGAAGGATGGGCAGAATCATTTCCGTTCCCCGCCTTCAATCGGCGGTGGCCTTCTCAGCCACAGCCCGCCTCGAAAGTTCGCCGAACTTGTAATTAGCCCGCCGCGTTCGGGCGGCGCTCTCTCCTTATATGCCGCAGCGGTTCGCAGCGTATTGTCTTACGCACCGTTGTTGGCTGCGCGCGGTAACTCCCTCAGCGAAGGCCACTTGCCCCAATCAGGTACGCGGCGGCTCGCTGGTGTAGGCTGCAGCCGTCCCAAGCGTAATCAGATTACGGACTGTTCGAGGTGGCGCGGTGGGAGCACGGCCAAACGTGGCCGAATTGTATACCGACGCCAACGTAAGAGTACGCAGAATCTGCCAGCAGCAGGATCTGGCGACGCGGCCTTCGATGCCCATACTCCCCCGGACAGCACGTACGGGTACGTGGCAGCCGGCACCACCGAAGGCTGGGGAACCTGTGAACTCCCAGACTTTCGGTCTGTCTCTCACGCTCCTCCCGCAACACCAGAGGTTCACGGGTATGCCGAACGTCGAACATTACGCGGCCCGCAGGCCCAGTCCTGCGGTGGCACGCGCTTCGCAATAGGCCACCAGCAGGCCAAGACATGCAGCCACCCAATCTCTCCCGGAACGCCCACCCATCCCGCGAAGCCAGGCCGGGTTCGATCCCGGGCGCGCTGACGGCGTCAGGACCACCGACTGCCCCGCACGACGGCCCACCTGCCGAACCTCGTCCGCCCAAACTCCTCGACCAGGTGCGTTTGGCATGCCGCATCCGGCACCTGAGCGACCGGACGGAAGAAGCGTACGTCGGCTGGATCCGACGGTTCATCCTCTTCCACAACAAGCGCCACCCAGGTACCATGGCGGCACCCGACGTGGCCTTGTTCCTGTCGTCGCTCGCAACCGACCACCACGTCAGCGCCTCGACCCAGAACCAGGCCCTCTCCGCGTTGCTCTTTCTCTATCGCGTCATCATCAACCGCGATCTCGATCCACTGCCCACCGTGGTCCGTGCACATACCCCGCTCCGTCTTCCGGTGGTCCTCTCGGTCGACGAAGTGCGGCTCGTCCTGGCCCATCTCCATGGCACGCCGAGATTGGTCGCCCTCCTGCTCTACGGAGCCGGTCTCCGACTCTCGGAATGTCTCGATCTGCGCATCAAAGACGTGGATGTCGCCCGCAACCAGATCAGTGTCAGGCAGGGCAAGGGTCGCAAGGATCGCCAGACGGTCCTGCCCACCTCCGCCCAACAGCCCCTGTCGATTCATTTGGAAGAGGTGCGCCGCATACACAATGATGACCTGCGCCTGGGCTTCGGCAGGGCCGTGTTGCCCGACGCCCTGGCCGCGAAGTTCCCGAACGCGGACAGGTCATGGCCGTGGCAGTTCGTCTTCCCCGCTTCGCGCGTGTGCAGGGATACTCGATGGGGCGAACCGACGCGCTTTCACCTGCACGAATCCGTCATTCAACGCGCAGTCATCGAGGCGGTGCGCGCCGCAGGTCTCACAAAGCGCGCAACCTGTCACTCGCTCCGGCACTCGTTCGCCACACATCTCCTGGAAAGCGGCTACGACATCCGCACGGTGCAGGAACTGCTGGGACATCGCGATGTCGCCACCACGATGATCTACACGCACGTCTTGATGCGGGGTGCGCTCGGTGTGCGAAGCCCGGCGGACGGCCTCTGACGACAGGGAGGCTCTCGATGCCTTCCCTCCGCCTGCCCGCCAGTCTACACTTGACCTGTCTAGTACTGACAGGTTCATTCTGGAGTCAGACGCGATGATGACTGTCACGATGATGGCCCGGCGGTTCGGTCTGAGTCGCAGCACGCTGCTGTACTACGAATCGATCGGGCTCCTGCGCCGCCCTCCGCGAACGGAGGGCAACTACCGCGCGTACACGGACCAGGACGCCGCGCGCCTGGAGCAGATCTGTGTGTACCGGAAGGTGGGCCTCAGCCTGGCCGCCATCCGGAAGATGCTCGACCGGCCCGGCAGCGGGGCATCTGCTGTCCTGCAGCGCCGGCTGGGCGAGATCGATGCCGAGGTCGAGGCGCTCAGGGGTCATCAGCGCGATATCCTGCGCCTGCTTGAAGGCTCGCGCAGCTTCAGGAGGAATCAGATGGTCACCAAGGACAAGTGGGTGGAAATCATGAAGGCGGCCGGATTCAGCGAGGCGGACATGCACCGCTGGCACGCCGAGTTCGAACGGGCGGCCCCCGCGGAACACCAGGAATTCCTCGAATTCCTGCACATCCCGCCAGTCGACATCACGCGGATCCGGGAGTGGAGCCGGAAGATGAAGACAGCGTAATCCGGGCCTGCCCGCGCGTGGCGTCCAGGACCGCCGCGCGCATTCCTGCGACGCTCGCGCCGGGCAGGCGCACTTCGTATCGCACGTCGGCTTCGTACGCTTCGGTCACCACCTCCGCCTCGAAGGCCGGGAAGATCTGCTGCATCGCCGAAACAGCCGCGTACGACACCACGATCTCAAGCATCGCCAGTTCGATGTGTTCGCCGAGAGGCATCGTCGCGAGCGCCTTCTGTACGCCGCCGGCGTACGCACGGACCAGGCCTCCGGTGCCGAGCTTGGTGCCCCCGTAGTACCGCGTCACCACCGCCGCGACATCGCCCACACCGCTGTGCAGCAGGATCGAGAGCATCGGCCGGCCGGCGGTGCCGTGCGGTTCGCCATCATCGCTCATCCCCACCCGGCCCGACTGGCCGGGCGGCCCGACCACAAACGCCCAGCAGTTGTGCGTGGCATCCGTGAACTCGCGCCTCATCTCCTCGACAAACGCGGCAGCGGCTTCGACCGATTCGACACGCGCCATCGTCGTGATGAAGCGGCTGTGCTTGATCTCGTCCTCGACGCGGTGTCGATCCGCCGGAACCGGGTAGCGTGCGGGCTCTGGCATGGGGCTTACAACAGGTCTGGCAGGAGCTGCCGTGGGACACGATGGTACATGCACGCGATGGCCGCGATCGCGAGAACCGCTGCGGCTTCCACGAATCTGGACTGGAGCAGGAGCCAGAGCACCGCGCCGATGCCCAGCAGCGGAACAACCGGGCCGCCTGGTGCGCGGATCGCGCCCGGCGCCAGAGGACGCGTTAGACGCAGTTTGAGCGTGGCGGCGGGTGCCGGAGCTGGAGCCGGCGAGCTGTCCGAGTTCACAAAGCGCCCTGGTGAACGGCGGCCGGGCAGACGACGATCACGTGGCGGATGAGGGAGGTCATGCCGACATCATACATTCCCCGGTTTTTCGCCGCCGCCACCGTTTTGTGGGGCGCCGGAGTCTCGTTTGGCGTCTAATACGGGAGAGGTGCCGCATGGATCCGCTGGAGGACGTCCGCATCGATTCCGGACTCGAGTCGCCGGACGGCCCGGTCCTTCCACCTCCGCAGGGTCGTTCGCGATCCACGGTCGGCCTGATCGCGTGCGCGTTGCTCGTTGTCGTACTGGTCACGGTGTACCTCTGGTTCCGCAAGCCAGCGTCAGACCGGCCGGTGGCAACGACTCAGCCGGCGGCGCAGCCCGCTGCGGAGGTTCGAGCGCCGCTCGGCCCGCCGGTCGATGCCATCGATCTGCCGCCCGTGTTTCTCACCGATCCGCTGGTTCGCGATCTGATCGGTCGCTTGTCTTCCCGTCCGGAAGTGATGGCGTGGCTGGCCACCGACGGCCTCATTCGTGGTCTGGTGGCCTGCATCGACAATGTCGCATCGGGACAGTCACCGGCCAGGCACCTGGCGCGCCTGTCTCTGCGAACGCCGTTTCGTGCGATGCGGAACGGGGGAGCGTTCGTCATCGATCCGGGCTCCTATCTGCGCTACACGAGGATTGCCGACGCGGTGGCATCTCTCGACCCGGCTGGACTCGCCAGCGTCTACTCGAAGATCAAGCCGAGGATGGTTGACGCCTTCCGAGAGCTGGGGCACCCCGAAGGCGACATCGACGGCGCGACGGAGCGTGCCATCACCGTCCTGCTGCAGGCGCCCGTCATCGAGGGCGAGATCGCGCTGGTCGAGAAGGTCCTCTCTTACGACTTCCAGAGAGCTGAACTTCAGCAGCTCGAGCCCGCCCAGAAGCACCTGCTCAGAATGGGACCTCGCAACGAGCGGGTCATCCAGGACCAGCTGAGAGCGATCGCCCGTGAACTGGGCATCCCGGATAAGCGGCTGCCCGCCAGGCCACAACCTACCGTCCCACAGTGACCGCCGCGTCAGCGCGTGGTCTCGAGGTCCCCTGCACTTGATCGGTGTCCTGATCACGCCGGTTCAGAAGACGATCGCGGGCGGATGGAAAACCGTGACAAGTTCGTGACAAACTTGAACCCGGGAAACAACTGACTCCAGCCGGGCGTAGTTCCTAATGCGGCACGCGAAGTCTGCGCTGGTCGTGTGTTTCGGCCCCCATGGTTCGGCGCCTCGGGTACGAATCCTGAGAGACGATGTGAAAAAGACTCATTCCATCTTCCTGATTTCGGCGGTGCAACTGGCCAGCGCGTATGCCGTCGTGGTGGCGCAAAGCCAGGGGGCCCTGCCCCAGACGGCTCCGGCTCCCGCGTGCACGATCAGCGGGACCGTCGCCGCCGGCCAGGCGAAGCTGCCTGGCGTGGCCATCACAGTCGTGCCCAAAGATGGCGGCAGCCCTCTTTTGACGTCGACTGGCCTTGACGGATCATTCCGGGTTCACCCGGCCGGCCCCGGGGAATACGACGTACTCGCCGAGTTGAGCGCGTTTGCCAACGCCGCGAAGACGGTCTCTGTCGGTCCGGATTGCCAGGCAAAGGTCGAGTTGACGACGACATTGAGTTCGCGGGCGCCTGCCGCGGCCACGTCAGCGACACCGGCAACTCCCACTGCGGTCGCCGCACCGCCGCGAGTCACGGTGCAGCAGCGACCCCAGGCCGGCGGTCAGCAATTTCAGCGCGTGGCACCGGTCGCCGGGGCGCAACCGGGCCAGCGCGGCCAGGCGGGCCAGCGCGACCAGGCCGCGGCGGCCGATGTCGCTGCGATTGGTGCCTCTGAGGACGCGCAGGCGGTGGCGCAGCACTTGAGTCTGCCGGCGGGATTCACGGCGGAATCGGTCGCCGAATCAGTGACAACATTCGGATCGACCACACAGATGAACGACGCGTTCCTCTTCGGTGGTCGGGGTGAGGGCGGCCGGGGCGGCGAAGGTGGATTCGGCGGCGTGGGCGGCCTGGCAGGAGAAGGCCAGCCGGGCCAGGGCAGCCTGCCAGGCATGGGTCAGGTGGGCGGTGGATTTGCGGCCGGAGCGTTCGGGCTTGGCGGGGGCGGGGCTGGTGGTCGGGGCGGTGGTGAAGGCGGAGGCGGCCGGGGCGGCGGCGGCAGGGCCGGAATCGGCAACCTCAGGAACAACCGGCCGAGCGGCCAGGTGTCCTACACGCTGGGCGGATCGATGCTCAACGCGCAACCCTACGCGCTCAATGGTCAGGCGACGCAGCAGCCCAGCTTCATGAATCAGCGCTACAGTCTCGCCATCGGGGGACCGGCGAAGATCCCCGGGCTCTTTGATCTCGGAACGCGCTCGTCGGTCTTCGTCAACTACTCAGGCAACCACGGGTCCAATCTGTTCGATTCGTACTCGGTGGTACCGAGTCTTGAGTTCCGAGCCGGCAACTTTGGCGCGCTGTCAACATCTGTGATCGATCCCCTCACGGGGCTCGCGTTTCCGGCCAACCGGATTCCCGCCGACAGGATCAGTCCCGCCGCGGCGGCTCTGCTCCATTACTTCCCGGATCCGAATCAGGAAGGCAGCACGCAGAACTATCACGGGGCGGGCACGACCATCAGCAACGGCGACGACATCAACTTCCGATTCACGCGGACCTTCGGCACTCCCCCTCCCCGGGGCCGCGGCGGGCGTGGCGGCGCGGCGGGCGGAGGCGGCGGGCGTGGCGGCCGGGGCGGTGGAATGCTCGGAATGATGAACAACGTCGTCAATCTGAATGTCGGCGTGCACTTCAGCCGGTCCGACAGTTCGCAATTGACGGGATTCCCGAGTCTGCAGGGCAAGAGTCACCGATCGGGCTGGGATGTGCCGGTCAATCTGTCGTTCGGCAAGTGGGGTCTGCTGAACACGCTCTCGCTGACGTTCAACCGCAGCAAGTCGGCGACCACCAATCAATTCGGCGGCGTCACCGATGTCGCGGGCGGGGCGGGGATCGCAGGCGTATCGACTGATCCGTTCGACTGGGGCGTGCCGACGCTGTCGTTCTCGAGCCTCTCATCATTGCGCGACGTCAATCCCTCGCAAAGCCTCAATCAGAACATCGCCGTCACCGGCTCGATGATGAAGATGAAGGGCAGGCACACGATGCGGTGGGGCGGCGACTTCCGGAGCCTGCTGTCGGAGAATCGCAGCAGCGGCAACGCGCGCGGCAGCTTTATCTTTACGGGTCTGTACTCGGGCGGAGGTACGATCAAGTCGACGGCCTTCGATTTTGCCGACTTCCTGTTGGGCATGCCCCAACAGGCCGCGCTGCAATACGGCCCTGGGCTTGAAAGCTTCCACGCGCGCTCGTTCTCGGCCTACTTTCAGGACGACTGGCGGCTGAGGGGCAATATCACGCTGAATCTCGGCCTGCGGTACGAGTATCAATCTCCGTACACGGAGGCGAGCAACCGCCTCGTCACACTTGACGTCCCCCCGGACTTCTCGGCGGCAACCTCGGTGCAGGCCGGTCAGACGGGGCCCTTTACCGGCGCCTTCCCGCTCACGATTATCCATCCCGACCGGAACAACGTCGCGCCGCGCCTTGGCGTCGCCTGGCGCGCCAACCAGAAGACGACGGTGCGCGGCGGGTACAGCATCAACTACGCGTCGGTGCCCTACATGTCGATCGTGCAGAAACTGGCGGGCCAGCCGCCGTTCGCCGTGACAAACACCGTCATCGGGGCGGCAACTGCGCCGCTGTCGTTAGCAACGGTCTTCGCCACGCCGCCGCCGGCGACCACGACCACCAATACATTCGGCGTCGATCCCAACTACCGCATCGGGTACGTGCAAATCTGGAACGTGGACGTGCAACGCGAGCTCAATCGGACGTTGTCGGCCGGTGTGACCTACACCGGCACGAAGGGTGCGTCGCTGGATCTGCTCCGTGCGCCGAACCGGGGGCCGAGCGGCCTGCGCATCCCGAACGTGCAGGCGTTCACCTGGGAGTCGTCCGGCAGCACGTCGATCATGAACGCGCTCTCGCTGAGGCTGCGCAAGCGCCAGTCGATGGGTCTTTCCGGGGGCGTCACGTATACGCTTTCGAAGTCGATGGATGATGCCTCGTCGATCGGGGGCGGTGGAGGCGTGGTGGCGCAGAATGACCAGGATCTGGCCGCCGAGTGGAGCCGATCGAGTTTCGATCAGCGCCATCGCGTGTCGGCCGACTTCGCCTGGGAACTCCCCTTCGGCGCAAGCCGCAAGTGGCTGAAGCGCGACGGCGTGCTCAACGCGATCGTCGGCGACTGGATTCTGAACGCGACGATGTCCTACGCCACGGGGAGTCCGTTCACGGCCAGGGTGATCGGCGCGTCCTCCGACATCAGCCGCGGCACCAATGGGACGCTGCGGGCCGACTACAACGGCGCGGCGATCGACCTGTCGAATCCCACGATGGCGATGTTCTTCAACACGGCGGCGTTCTCGATCCCGGCAGCGGGCACGTTTGGCAACTCGGCCCGGAATCTGATTACGGGCCCGTCCACCACGACGCTCAATATGTCGCTGTCGAAGAGCATGCGCTATCTGGGCAACCGGAGCATTTCGCTGCGCATCCAGGCGAACAACGTGCTGAACATGCCCCAGTGGGGCTCGATCGATACGGTGGTCAATTCACCAACCTTCGGCAGGGTCGTCTCGATACGATCCATGCGCAGCGTGCAGATCATTGCGCGCGTGAGCTTCTAATCCGGACGGAGTGACATCATGCGATCGCGGCGTCCTTCTCTGATCCGGTTGTTCCTGCTGCTCGCCGCCACGGCTGTCTGCGCGGCGACGATCGTCGCGGCGCCGGGACAGCCCCCCCCGCCCCAGAAGCCGCTGGCCGTGTTCCGGGCCGGTGTCGACCTGGTGACCGTCAACGTCGTCGTGCGCGATAAGAGCGGGAATGTGGTGAAGGGCCTCAAGCGCGAGGATTTCACGGTGCTCGAGGATGGCAAGCCACAGACCATCGACACGTTCGATTTCGAAGAGGTGGACGCGGCCGATAACCCCGCGCCGCCATCGGCGATTCCGACGATTCTCGGTGGGGTCGGCAAGCCGCTCCCGGCGCCGCTTGTCGGGCGCCCGGTGGTCAACATGCACGACCGGCGGCTGGTCGTGCTGATGTTCGACCTCAGCTCCATGCAGGTCGAGGAAACGCAGCGGGCGCTCGACGCCGCGCGGGACTATGTGAACACGAAGGTCGGTCAGGCCGACACCGTGGCGATCGTCACGTACGCCTCGTCGCTCGATGTCGCGCAGGACTTCACCTCGGACAAGAACGTCCTGCTCAACGCCATCGACCGGCTCAATGGCATCGAGGGCCTGGGGTTCGAGGAGATGATCGCCGCCGATCCGGAGGCGACTGTCGACGATACCAACGGCGCGTTCGTCGCCGACGACACCGAATTCAACATGTTCAACACCGACCGGCGCCTCCAGGCGCTGCGGTCGATGATCGATGCGCTCTCAGGCGTTCAGCAGAAGAAGTCGCTGGTCTACTTCAGCAGCGGCATGAACCAGACCGGCATGGACAACCGCGTGGCGATGCGCGGCGTGATTGACCGGGCTGTCCGCACGAATCTGTCGATCTACTCGGCCGACATGCGGGGGCTGCAGGCCGTGGTGCCAGGCGGAGCGGCCAGCCAGGCCAGCACGCGGGGCGTGTCTGCTTTCAGCGGGCGAGGCGTCGCCAGGGCCTTCGATTCGATGAGCGCGTCGCAGGATGCGCTGTCGTCGCTCTCTCAGGATACGGGCGGCCGCGCCTTCTTCGATCGCAACGACTTCGGCGGCGTGTTCGATCGCGTGATAGCCGATACGGCGGCCTACTATGTCCTCGGCTACAGCAGCACCAACCTGGCGCGGGACGGCCGGTTCCGCCGCATGCGGATCCAGTTGAAGAGGACCGACCTGAGGCTCGAGTACCGCGTTGGATACTATGCGGCGCGCGACTTTACGCATTCGAGCAAGGACGACCGTGAGCAGTTGCTGATGGAGCAGCTCGCCTCCGATTTGTCGGTCACCGACCTGCCGGTCTATGCCGCGTCGGGCTACTTCCGGCTCAAGGGCAATCACTACTACGTGCCCGTGTGGCTCGTCGTTCCTGGCTCGCGCGTGCCGTTCACCAAATCCGGCGACAAGACCAAGGCCACGCTCGATGTGCTGGGCGTGCTGGTCGACTCGCGGCAGTTCCCCGTCGCCCGCATCCGCGACACCGTCAACCTGGCGCTGGCATCGGCTGAGAACACGCAGCGCAAGGCCGTCCAGTACGCGACCAGCTTCGAGTTGCCGCCAGGCACGTACCGGTTGAAGGTCGTGATCCGCGAGAACCAGGGCGGCACGATGGGATCGTTCGAGACATCGCTGGTGGTTCCGGACCTCGACAAGAGCCCGGTGAAGATCAGTTCCGTGGTCCTCGGGTCGAGCCTGGCGGCGGTATCGAAGAAGGACGATCGGAACCCGCTGCTCCGCAACGGCCAGCAACTGGTCGCCAACGTGGCGCGGGTCATACCGAACGACCAGCACCTCTATTTCTACTACGAGATGTACGACCCGGGGCAGGTGCCGGATTCCGCGGCCAGCGGACAGCCCGGAGCGCCGGCCGCCGGCACCACGGCCTCCACGAGGCCGGGTGAGCGTCCCATCAAGGTCCTGTCGAGCGTGGTCTTTTTTCGCGGCGGGCGCAAGGCGTACGAGACGCCGCTCATCGAGGTGCCGGCGCTGACCTCTCCCGACCGGAAGGCCGCCGCGTTCCAGCTCGACATCCCTGCGTCGGAACTGCAGCCCGGCCTCTACACATGCCAGGTGAACATCGTCGATGACGTCGCGGGGACATTTGCCTTCCCGCGCATGGCCCTCTACATCCGGAAGTGAGACTGACGTGAGAAAAGGGACCAGGCCCCCTCAACCAAAGGCATGGTCTGGCGGATCGGGGCGAGCTTCTCACTGCGGGAAGCGTCCGAGCGCCACCAGAAGGGCCAGCCGGGCCTGCCGCAGTTGGTCTTCCGCGACGGCGGCGCCGGTGTCCGCATCTCGCGCGGCGCGCTGTGCGTCAATCACTTCGATGTTGGTCGATGCCCCGACCTTGAACGAGACGTTGACGATGTCCACCACCTCGCGAGCCTGCTCGGCGGCGAGCTTTGCGGCGGCCCACGCCCGCTCCGCTCGAGCGACCGCGTTTTCCGCGGTGCGCTCGTCCGACCTGGCCTGACGGACCAGTCCCTCGAACGCAATCCGGGTCTCTTTCAGGAGCACGGTGCGCTCGGCTCGCTTCTCCCGGCGCGACCCCGCATCGAAGACGGGCAGGCTTGCCGCGAATTGAAGGCGCCAACTCCAGGCAGGCTGAGACGACGTGCTCGGGGTGACAAACTGCGGCTGGAACAGGCCCGACACCGATGGCAGCCAATCCTTCCAGCTGTCGCTGACCACACGCGAGGCGGCCTTCTCGCGGCCCGCCGCCAGGCGCAGGTCCGTGCGCTCGGCCGGCATCGCGGCGATCGCAGCCCCGAGCGACGGCGGCACGTCGAGCAGCGGTTCGTCGGCCGCGGTCACGGGGCCGCTGTCTGCCACGAGCACACCGAGGGCTTCCTGGGCTCGGTACAGACCCGCGCGTGCCGATTCGACCAGCACGTCATCGGCTGATACCGACTGCTGTGCGCGCAATTCGTTGAGCCGGCTGCCCGCGCCACTTTCGCGCCGCTGGCGGGCAAACTCGTAGTGCGCCTGGGCGGTGTCCCTCGCCCGTTGGTTGGCGTCGAGCACGCGCTCCAACGCGAGAACCGTCAAGTAGGCCTGGGCAGTCGCCACCGCGACCTGCCGGCGAACGTCTGCCGCCCCCAGTTCGGTGACCTGTTTGTTGTCCATCAACTGCACACGCAGGGCCCACTGCACCGGAGCATAGAGCGGTGCCGACACCGTCACCGCCGCCGCGAGTTGATTCTGCGGCGTTGCCACCGTGGTTCCAAACAATCGGGCGTCGTTGAGCGTGGTTGTCGTCACGCCGGCCGACACCTGCGGCAGCGCCCCGGCACGGACCTGACCGAGCAGCGCGTCAGCTCTCAGGATTTCCGCCGCCGCGGCCTGGGCCGAAGGATTGCGTCCGACCGCGCGGGCGACGGCGTCCTTGAAGCTCATCGGCGCCGGCACGGCTTCCTGGCCGCCTTCCGCGCGGAGGGTGGGCGCGATCAGCAAGGCGCCAGCCAGCGCAAGGGCGAGCAGTGGTCTACTCATGGACGTTCTCCGGGACGCCGCGCTTCTTCAGGCCGAGACGCTCTTCTCTTGACGCTCCGACGCTTCTCACGGCCACGTAAAGTACGGGAATGATGATCACGTTCATCAGCGTCGAGAGGAGCATGCCGCCGGCGACCGACGTGCCGACCGAATGCCTCGACGCCCGGCCGGCGCCGTGCGCGAACACCAGGGGCATGACGCCGAGGATGAACGCGAACGACGTCATCAGGATCGGCCGCAGGCGAATCCGCGCGGCCTCGACGGCCGCATCTATGATGCCCATCCCGCGCCGCCGTAACTGCTCGGCGAACTCGACGATCAGGATGCCGTTCTTGGCCGACAACCCGATGAGCATCACGAGACCGATCTGGCAGTAGACATCATTGATGAGCCCGCGCGCCCACTGGGCGCCAAGCGCACCGAGCACCGCCAGGGGCACGGACAGCAGAATGATGAAAGGCAGCACCAGGCTCTCGTACTGGCCGGCCAGCGTGAGGTACACCAGCAATAGACCCAGGCCGAAGATGGCAACCGCCTGACCGCCCGACTGGAGTTCTTCTCGCGACAGCCCCGCCCAGTCGTAACTCATGCCGAGCGGCAGACTGCGCCTGGCCAGCGCGTCCATCGCCTGCAATGCCTGGCCCGAGCTGAATCCTGGCGCCGCGCGGCCGTTGATCTCGGTCGAGCGGAACAGATTGAAGTGGGAGATGACCTGCGGCGCGGTTGTATTGGTGATCGTCACGACCGAATCCATCCGCACCATCTTCCCGGCCGGCGTCCGCAGGTAGTACCGGCCGATGTCTTCGGGCCGGCGGCGGAAGTCCTGGTCCGCCTGGACGTAGACGCGGTACGAACGGCTGTTGTAGTCGAAATCGTTGACGTAGTTCGCGCCCATCAGCGTCTGCAGCGTCGAGGCCACGTCTCCGAACTTGAGGCCCAGCGCCTGCAGGGCTTCACGATCGACGGTCACGACGAGTTGCGGGTCGTTGGCCGTGAAGCCGGAAAAGAGCCCCGTCAGGCCCGGCGTGCTGTTGCCTTGGGCAACCACGGCGTTCGTCGCGGTCGCGAGTCTCTCGATATCGCCGCCGCTTTGGTCGAGCACCTCGAATTGAAACCCGCCGAATCGCCCGAGCCCCTGAATGGGCGGCGGGAGAAACGGCAGCACCACCGCGCCGGTGATGGCGCTGAACGGCCGGTAGAGCCGCTGAATCACGGCCATCGCCGAATGCTCTTCGCCAGGGCGCTCGTCAAACGGGCGCAGCCGGACGAACATCATGGCCTTGTTGGAACCACTGCCAAGAAAGCTGTACCCGTTGACGACGAAGACCGCGCTCACTTCGTCCTTCTGCTGGGCCAGGATGCGGTAGGCCTGCTCCGTGATGGCGTCCGTGTAGCCGAGCGACGCGCCGCTCGGCCCCTGCACCGTCACCATGAAGCTTCCGGGATCCTCATCAGGCACGAACCCGGTGGGGATTCTCGTCCACACGAACCAGGTCGCCACGAGCCCGGCCAGAAACACCGCGACAACGGGAGTCTTCCTTCTGACCAGGACGTTGAGCAGCGATACGAATGCCCGGGTGCCGCCGTCAATCACCCAGTTGACCGGGCGCCAGAATCGACCGGGCGCCCTCTCGCTCCTGAGCAGAAGCGCTGAAAGCGCCGGCGTCAGCGTGAGTGCGTTGAACGCCGAGATCGCCACCGAGCACGCGATCGTCAACGCAAACTGCTGGTAGAGGCGGCCGGTCGTGCCGGGAAAGAGCGCCACCGGCACGAACACCGCGCCGAGCACGAGCGCCGTCGCGATGACGGGGCCGACGACCTCGGCCATCGCTTCCGAGGCCGCCGCGCGCGCCGTCTTCCCGTACTCGTGCAGGTGCCGCTGCACGTTCTCGACGACGACGATCGCGTCATCGACGACGAGGCCCGTGGCGAGCGTGATGCCGAACAGGGTGAGCGTGTTGATCGAGAATCCAAAGAGCCGCACAAAGGCAAACGTGCCGACGAGCGAGACCGGGATGGTCAGCGCGGGAATGATCGTGCTCCGCCAGTCCTGCAGGAACACGAACATCACGAGCACGACCAGGCCAATCGCCTCCAGCAGCGTGATCAGAACTTCCTTAATCGACTCGGACACGACGATGGTGTTGTCGAAGGCAAGCTCGTGCTGCATGCCAGGCGGAAACCGCTTCGACAACCGTTCCAGTTCGGCAGTGGTCGCCTGATAGACGGCGAGGGCGTTGGCGGTCGGCAACTGGCTGACGGCAATCCCGACGGCGCTCCGGCCGTTGAAGCGGAGGTCCGAGCTGTACGACTCGGCGCCCAACTCGGAGCGGCCGACGTCCTTCAGCCTGACCAGATCCCCGCCGTCGCCGCGCTTGAGGATGATGTTGTCGAACTCCGCCGGCTCCGACATGCGCCCCACGGCGCGCACGCTGACCTGGAAGCTCTGCTTGCCGGCCACAGGCGGTTGCCCGACTTGTCCGGCCGCCACCTGCACGTTCTGATCGCGGAGGGCGTTGATGACATCCGCCGCGGTGAGGTTCCGGCTGGCCAGCCGATCCGGATCCAGCCAGAGGCGCATCGAGTATTTCCGCTCGCCGAAGATGGTGACGTCGGCCACGCCGTCGATCCGCTTCAGGGCGTCGCGGACGTACACATCCAGATAGTTGCTCAGGAAGAGCGGGTCGTACTCACCATGCTCGGCGTACACCGCCGCGGCCCAGACAAAGCCGCTCGACGCCTTGCTTACGGTGATCCCGACGGTCTTGACCTCGTTCGGCAGCCGGCCCGCCGCCTGGTTGACGCGGTTCTGCACGTCCACCGCCGCCAGATCCGGATCGCGCGTCACGTCAAAGGTCACCGTAATCGCGCTGGTTCCGTCGTTGCCGCTGTTCGACGACATGTAGGTCATGCCCTGCACGCCGTTGATGGCCTGCTCGAGCGGCTGCGTCACCGCCGTTTCGACGGTCGCCGCGTTGGCGCCTGTGTAGAAGCTGCTGACGATGACCTGCGGGGCCGCCAGTTGGGGAAACTGCGCGATGGGCAGCAGCGGGATGCAGATCGCGCCGGCGAGCACGATCACGACGGCCATGACGCTCGCGAGGATCGGACGCTTGATAAACAGATCGACAAACATGTCTTGGAGTCCCGGGAATGGCCAGACGCCTGGCGTCAAGCCGCGACGCTACGAGGTTCGGATGGGCACGCCGTTGTCGAGTTTCTGCACGCCGGATACGACAATGCGGTCGCCCGGCGCGAGGCCGCTCGTCACCACGACGTTGTTGTCGACGGTCTGTGCGAGCTGCACCTGTCGCTGGCTCGCCACCAGGCGGCCGTTCTTCTCCTGCGCCACGAACACGAACGGCTGGCCGTTGATCCGCACCACCGACAACACCGGAATCGCCAGCGCCTCCACCTGCCGCCAGACGATGCGCGCTCTGACGAGCTGCGATGACCGCAGTCGCCCGTCGCCGGCGAGCCGCGCCTTGACGAGGATCGACTGCGTCTGATCGTCGACGCGCGTCGAAATGAATGTCACCCGCGCCGACGCGAGCAGCGCGCCCTGGCTGTCGAGCACCTGGACCGGCAGTCCCAGTTTGAGGTCGCGGCTCCGATCGAGCGCCACCGGCACGTAGACTTCGAGCGCCTGATTGAGGTCGATGGTCGTCAACACCGTGTCGGACGTGACGTGCATCCCGACGCGAATCGGGACATCGCCCACCGTGCCGGCCGCGGGCGCATCCACCTCGTAGTACTTGAGCGTGACGCGCTCCTGCTGCAACCGCGCCTTCAGCGACGACAGCTGAGCCAGCGCCGCGTCGTAGTTGGCCTGCGCCTGATCCAGTTCCTGCTGGCTCGACGCGCCCGCGGCAAGCAGCGTCTTCGCGCGGTCGAGCTGCTGCCCCGCGAAGATGACGGCCGCGTCCTGCGCGGCGCGGGCCGCATCCTGGCTCGTCACGCTCGCCTGCTGACGGCTCGGATCAATCTCGAACAACGGCGTCCCGGGGCCGACCCGATCGCCCGACCTGACGAGAATCCTGGTGACCTCCCCGCTCACTTCAGGCTTGATGCTCGTCGACGACAACGACTGGATCGTCGCCACGTAGGTCGAGGCCTCGTCTATCGAGGTCGATTGCACCGGCGCAACCTGCACGAGCGTGGCGGGCATCTGCTGCGGTGCCGGCGCCCCGCGGCCCGCGCCGCAGGCGGCGACCGCGGTGACTGATGCGGCGAGCAGGACAGCCGCACAGAGACGAATGCCAGGGAACAGCCTGGCACAAAGATCCACCCGAAGAGTGCTGGAACTGCGCATTATCAATCCCCGATTGTCGCTGGCGCGGCCCCGCTCACGACTCAGCCACGTGCCGCCTGCACGTCGCATAGCGGTCACAGAGCCTGGCACGGGCCGTCCGGTAGTAACTGCCGCGTATGAGTTCCATCATAGATGATTTCAGTCAGATATGGCCGTTCCGTCACCCTCCCGAGACCTTGCCGGTCATTCGTCCCGACCCCTATTGCGCGCCCGTGATGACGACCTTCCCGGCAGACAGCCCCGGCGCCGACACTTCGACGAAGGGCTCGTCGGCCAGCCCGGTCGCAACCTTGATCGCGTGAAGGTTGGAGCCCTCTTCGTACCAGAGGTAACCGCTCGATCCCGGCTCGGTGCTCGCCCGCACGCGGACCGCGTCCGCGTACTCCGGGGGCAGGGCCGTCTTCATCTGCTTGAACAGCGCGAGTGTCGGCTGCCACTCGAGCGCGGTTCGGGTCACGCGCAACACGTTCGGGTGGCGAGCCGTCTCGATGATCAACGTCGCCGTCATGCCCGGGCGCAGGGAGAGGTCCGGGTTGGCCACGTTCACGACGGCCGTGTAGGTGACCGCCCCCGGGGCCGTCTTGTCGCTGTCTGGCCCGAGGCGAACCTGCGTAACCACACCCGTGAACGTGCGCTCCGGGTAGGCTCCCACGGTGAATGTGACGCCCTGCCCCGCCTTGAGCACCCCGACATCGGATTCGTCGATCGTCGCCTCGAGTTGCATGCGCGTCAGGTCTGCGGCGATTTCGAACAGCGTCGGCGCGTCCAGCCTGGCCGCCACGGTCTGCCCGGCATCAACATCGCGGGCAACGACGATGCCATCGATGGGCGATGTGATGGTTGAGTTGGCGACGTCCACGAGCGCCTGGTCCAGTTCGGCCTTCGATTCAACCACCGCGGCCTGCTGCGAGTTCAGGTCTGCCAGCGCCTGCTTGTAAGCCACCTGGGCGTCTTCGAGGTCAGACTCTGTGATCAGGTCCTTCTTCGCCAGCGCCTCCTGCTCGCCAAGCTTCACCCTGGCATCGTCAACGGCAACCTGAGCGCCCTCAACGGCGTCCTGCGCTTCCGCGACTTTCGAACGAGCTTCGTCCACCTGGGCGTTCGCGAGAGTCGAATCAAGGCGGGCCAGCACCTGTCCTTTGTGGACGACGCTGTTGTAGTCGGCGTCAAGCTCGCTGATGATGCCTGAAAGCTGGCTGCCGACCGTGACGGTCTCGAGAGCGTCGAGGGTGCCCGTCGCGAGCACTTTCCGGGAGACGTCTCCCGCCGTGACACGAACCGTCAGGAACCTGGCAGGACGAATCGGGCTGTGCATGGCGTATGCGCCCAACCCGACACTGAGGACCAACCCGAGTGCTACGAAGCCTGTGCGTTTCATGACGCCGCCTCCATAGCCCCCACACGACCCCTACTTGTATAGACGATGGCGGGGCGGCGGCAGTTTCGCCAGAATCCGGCTGCCGACACCCCTGCGGTCCCTTGCTGGCGCCAATTCTGGAACGGCGATCAGGCCCGGCCCATGAACTCGCGGGTTTCGGTGTTGACCTTCACCTTCTCGCCCTCCCTGATGAAGAGGGGCACCCGAATCTCGATGCCGGTTTCCAGAGTCGCCGCCTTGGTGACGTTGCCGCTGGCCGTGTCGCCGCGAATGCCTGGCTCCGTGTACGTGATGGTCAGTTCGACCTGTTGCGGCATCTGCACGCCAATCACGTTTCCGTTGAACATCAGCACCCGCACAACGAATCCGTCCACCAGGAAGTCCTTGGCGTCCCCCAGCATCTCGCCGCCGAGCGCCAGGGTTTCGTAGCTTTCCTGGTCCATGAAGTACGACGCGTCACCGTCACTGTAGAGGTAACTGGCGGGCACCTCGGTGAGATCCGGCTCCTTGAACCTGTCCGACGCCTTGAACGTCTTGTCGAACACTGCCCTGGTCTTCAGATTGCGCATCTTGACCCGGACCAGCGTCTGACCGCCCCGAGCCGTTGGTGTGGAGACCTCCACTTCGAGACAGAGGTAGGGTGTGTCGTCGAACTCGAAGAACATCTTGCGCTTAATCTCGATTGCTTCAATCAGTGCGGCCATCCCTCTATTGTACCGGAGTGCGGACGTCGTGCTAAATTAGGGGTTTATTCATAAGGAGATCCCATGAAGACCGAGACATCGACGATCATCTGGACGCAGATAGACGAGGCGCCCGCGCTGGCGACGCTGTCGCTGTTGCCCATCGTGCAGGCGTTCACCAAGGGGACGGGAGTCTCGGTCGAGACGCGGGACATTTCGCTCGCCGGCCGCATCATCGCCATCTTCCCGGAATGCCTCGCCGAGGCGCAGCGGATCCCCGACTACCTCGCGCAGCTCGGCGCGCTCACCCAGCGGCCCGAGGCCAACATCATCAAGCTGCCGAACATCTCGGCGTCCATCCCGCAGCTCAAGGAGGCCATCAAGGAACTCCAGGCGCACGGGTACGCGATCCCGGACTACCCCGAAGCCCCGAAGGATGATGCCGAGCGGGCCCTGCAGGCGCGGTTCGCGAAGGCGCTCGGGAGCGCCGTGAACCCCGTGCTCCGCGAAGGCAACTCCGACCGCCGTTCGCCGCTCTCGGTGAAGGCGTTCTCGAAGAAGCATCCGCACAAGCTCGGCGCCTGGGCCCCGGACTCGAAGGCGCACGTCGCACACATGACCGGCGGCGACTTCTATGGCAGCGAGACCTCCACGACCGTTCCGCAGGCGACAAGCGTCCGCTACGAGTTCGTGGCGGCCGATGGTGCGGTCACGGTCCTTAAGAAGGGGATGGGCCTGCTGGCGAGCGAGATCCTCGACACGTCGGTGATGCAGGTGAAGGCGTTGCGCGGCTTCTTCGAGGAGCAGATCGAGGACGCGCGCCGAACGGGCGTGCTTCTGTCGCTCCATCTCAAAGCCACGATGATGAAGGTGTCCGATCCGGTGATGTTCGGCCACGCCGTCACAGTCTTCTACAAGACCGTGTTCGACAAGCATGCCGCCACGTTCAAGCAGCTGGGCGTGAACCCAAGCAACGGCCTGGGCGACGTCTACGCCAAGATTCAGAGTCTGCCGGCCGACAAGCAGGCGGAGATCGAGGCCGATATCCAGGCCGTCTATGCCACCCGCCCCGCGCTGGCGATGGTCGATTCGGACAAGGGCATCACCAACCTCCATGCGCCCAACGACATCATCGTCGACGCCTCGATGCCGGTGGTGGTTCGCGAGTCGGGCCGGATGTGGGGACCCGACGGCAAGCTCCACGACACCAAGGCGATGATCCCCGACCGCTGTTACGCGACGATCTACAAGACCGTCATCGAGGATTGCCAGCAGCACGGGGCGCTCGATCCGGCGACGATGGGCAGCGTGCCGAATGTCGGCCTGATGGCGCAGAAGGCGGAAGAGTACGGCTCGCATGACAAGACGTTCATCTCCCCCGGCGCGGGCACCATCCGGGTCGTCGTGGAGTCGTCGGGTGAGACACTGCTCGCGCAGAAAGTCGATGACGGGGACATCTTCCGATCGTGTCAGACCAAGGACATTCCCGTCCGCGACTGGGTCAGGCTCGCTGTCACGCGCGCACGGGCGACCGGCGCGCCGGCGATCGTCTGGCTCGACAAGAAGCGGGCGCACGACAGGCAGGTGATCGCGAAAGTTGAGACATATCTCAAAGACCACGACACAAGGGGGCTCGAGATTCGCATCATGGCGCCGGATGAGGCGATGAAGTACTCGCTCGAGCGGATCCGCAAAGGTCTGGACACCATCTCGGTCACCGGCAATGCGCTGCGCGACTACCTGACCGATCTGTTTCCGATCCTCGAGATCGGCACTTCCGCGAAGATGCTGTCGATCGTGCCGCTCCTCGCCGGTGGCGGGCTGTTCGAGACCGGTGCTGGCGGCTCTGCCCCCAAGCACGTGCAGCAGTTCCAGAAGGAAGGGTACCTGCGCTGGGATTCGCTCGGTGAGTTCTCGGCGCTCTCGGCCTCGCTCGAGCATATCGGCAGCACGTACCACAACGAGCGCGCGGCGCTGCTGGCCGAAACGCTCGATCAGGCGACGGGCAGGTTCCTCGACAACAACAGGTCGCCGGCCCGCAAGGTGGGCCAGATAGACAACCGCGGCAGCCACTTCTACCTGGCGATGTACTGGGCCGAGGCGCTGGCCGCGCAAACGAAGGACAAGGACATGCAGGCGCGGTTCGCCCGCCTGGCGAAGCAGCTCATCGAGCACGAAGCGAAGATCAACGAGGAGTTGCTCGCGGCTCAGGGGAAACCGGTTGATATGGGCGGGTACTACCAGCCGGACCTGGTGAAGACGACTGCGGCCATGCGCCCCAGCCCCACGCTGAACGCGATCATCGACGCGATGGCGTAGGAGCAGCCTCCAGGGGCACGCGCCGCGCGACAACGGCGTTCCCTGCCCTGCCCGGTCCATACTGGCGGCTTGGTGGCCAGCACACTCCGGCTGGGTCGAAGGGTCGTATGTGGCCGCGGGGAACAATTCCCCTATACCCTGTGGCATACGCCTTGGGCTCGTGATAAGGTGGCGCCGTTCGCTCAGGGCTTCGTGCCAGTCGATCGTCTTTCAGGGAATCGCCAGAATCAGCGGCGATAATCGTCGGCCGACGCGCCTCGAGAGCACGAATCGAGCCCCGAAATATGCCGATCAGCCTCGTCCTGGCCGACAGCCACCCTATCGTCATCGAGGGACTCCGGCAGCTGTTCCTCCGGGAGGACCACTTCGCCGTGCTCGCCGCGTGCGCTGACGGCGAACAGGCGCTCGCGGCCGTCGAGACGCATCACCCCGACGTCCTCGTGATGGACCTCCAGTTGCCCCGAAGAGACGGAGTGGCAGTCCTCCGCGAGATCGCCCGCGCACATCCGGCGACGCGCGTCGTCCTGCTGACGGCCGTAATGGATGAGGATCAACTGCTCGAGGCCGTGCGGCTCGGCGTCAGCGGCATCATCCTGAAGGAGATGCCGACGCACCTGCTCGTCAAGTGCATCCAGAAAGTCCACGCGGGAGGGCAATGGCTCGAGTTGAACGCCGTGTTCCGCGCCCTGGACCGAGCGATCAAGCGCGAGGAAGGCACCCGCGAGATAACGGCCGCACTCACCCCGCGCGAACTCGAGGTCGTGCGCCTCGTGGTGAAGGGGGCGAAGAACAAGGAAATTGCCGAGACGCTGTTCATCTCTGACGGCACGATCAAGATCCACCTGCACAACGTCTATGAGAAGCTCGGCGTCAAAGGCCGCGTCGAGCTGATCCTGTTCGCGCAGAAGCGGGGCCTCGTGTGAGTGGATCTCTATACTGAAGGTCCGAGCGACACTATTGCTACAGATCTATGGTCAGGGGTCTGTGGTTTTTGTATACTTCGCCCGATGATCCCGACCCAGCCCTGACGGCGCCGGGTGGGATCGACTCTCGGAAGGAGCAATGCCTTGGCCACGGAAAGTCGAGTGGAAACCGTCCGAGATCCCCGATTTCCTCTTGCGGTTCCCATGGTGTACCGCCATGCGTACCAACTGGAGTGGCATGAGGGAACCACGGTCAATGTCAGCGGCACTGGCGCGTTGTTCCTGGGCCCACAGGGTCTGTGGGAGGGCGCGCCGGTCGAGCTGCGGCTCACGCTGCGCGGAGCCGCGCCTGGCGTGGCTCCAGACAATTTCCGCTGCACGGGCCGAATTACGCGAATCGCGCCCGGGACTGCCGAGCCGATCGGCGCGATGATGGCGGCGCAGTTCGAGGACTTCCGCTTCGAGCATTGTCTCGTCGCCGACTAGCCTGACGCCTCCCCTCGGCACTCGGTTCCCGCGCCGGCTCCCCCATCCGATCTACGGCACGTCCGTAACGGGCGCGGCGCTTCACACCGCCGTTTCTCCGACCTCGCATCCGGGAACGCCTGTGGTACGCTTGGTGGCTTCAAGGGTCCATGTGGCCGGCGAGTGTCCAAGCCGACGATGCTCGGCGAGCACGCGGCGCATGCGGACACGTCCTGTTCCGAACCACCACCCTCCTGTTGTGAGAGGCCGCGCAGATGGATCGTCGAAGTTTTGTGGCTGGACTGGTTGCCGGCGCGTCAGGTGTGGCTATCGGCGGCGCCGGCGCCTGGCCTCGCCCCACGCCGCCGCCTGCACCGCCACCGCCCGCTCCCAAGTCGCCGGGCCGCCTGTCGTTTTCCCAGCAGGGCGAGGACATCGTGCTGTTCCATCTGCTGCGCGATTTGATGAAGATCGATCGGCCGACCTACGTCGACATCGGGGCGGCCGATCCGATCCAGTCCAACAACACGTACATGCTGCACTGGTCGTCGGGTGGTCACGGTGTGCTGGTCGAGCCCAATCCGATGTACCAAGAGCGCCTGCACATGCATCGGCCGCACGACGTCATTGTCAACGTCGGGATCGGCGTGACGGATGCGACCGAGGCGGATTACTACGTCATCCGCGGCCAACCCGCGCTCAACACGTTTTCGGCGGATCAGGTGAAGATGCTGCGAGGCAAGGCCAACGAGGATGTGGTCGAGCGCGTCATCAAGATGCCACTGATTTCGGTGAACCACCTGATTGAGAAGTATCTCGGCCAGGCGCCCGACCTGGTGTCGATTGACATCGAGGGAATGGACCTGGCCGTTCTCCGCACGCTCAACTTCAAGAAGTACCGGCCAGCCTCGATCATTGCGGAGACCATCCGCATGGGCACGGCGAAGGAGGACAGCTCGATCGCGAAATTTCTGGCTGCCAAAGGCTACGAGGTCCGCGGGGGGTCTCTCTATAACACCATCTTCGCCGACCCGGCCCGCTATGCCTGAACCGGGGGTCTGAGAACGGTTGAGTTCGACGTCGGGGCTATAGAAGAGGACGGCAAGAAATGATGAAGAAACTCGCACTCATACTCGCGCTGGTCGGCGCCTCGTTCGCCTCGCAGGCAGCTCCCGATCAGGCAGTCGCCTCCTGGGAACAACAGGCCCGGAATGTCACGATCATCAGAGACAACTGGGGCATTCCGCACGTCTACGGAAAGACTGACGCCGATGCCGTGTTCGGCGTGGTGTACGCCCAGGCCGAGGACGACTTCAACCGGGTGGAGACCAACTACCTCAACTCCATGGGGCGCCTGGCGGAAGCCGAGGGGGAGTCCCGGGTGTACAGCGACCTCCGCATGAAGCTCTTCATCGACCCGGAAGACATGAAGGCGCAGTACCAGAAGGCGCCGGCGTGGTTGAAGGCCCTGATGAACGCGTACGCCGACGGCTTGAACTACTACCTTCGCACGCACCCGACGGTGAAGCCCCGAGTGATTAAGCGATTCGAGCCCTGGATGGCACTCACCTTCAGCGAGGGCAGCATCGGGGGAGATATTGAGCAGATCAACCTGACTCAACTCGAGGCGTTTTACGGTCAGAAGCAACAGCCGCCTTCGAACCCATCGGCTTTCGCGCCGCCGGCGCTCCGGCCAAACGCGTCAGCCGAGGATCCGCGGGGGGACACGCCCCGGCCCGACTGGGTTGAGCCCACCGGATCCAACGGCGTCGCCATCGCCCCGTCGAACACCACGGCACACCACGCCCTTCTGCTGATCAATCCCCATACCTCCTTCTTCTTCAGAGCCGAGGCGCAAATGGTCAGCGACGAGGGCCTGAATGCTTATGGTGCCCTGACGTGGGGCCAGTTCTTCATCTACCAGGGGTTCAACCAGCGCGCGGGATGGATGCACACGTCGAGCGGCGTGGACAACATCGACGAGTACCTGGAATCGGTCGTGAAGAAAGGCGACGGCTTTTACTACCGGTACGGCACCGAAGAACGTCCGGTGAAGGCGAGCACGATCACGGTGCCCTACAAGACAAGCACGGGGATGGCCGACAGAGTATTCACGGTCTACCGTACTCATCACGGACCCATCGTCCGCGAGGCCAACGGCAAGTGGGTGAGCGTCAGACTGATGGAGGAGCCGCTCAAGGCGCTGACGCAGTCGTTCTCCCGGACCAAGGCGACCACCTACAAGGCGTTCCGCGACACGATGGAGTTGCACACCAACTCGTCGAACAACACGATCTATGCCGACGCGGACGGCCGTATCGCGTACTTCCACGCCAACTTCATTCCGAAGCGCGACACCAGATTCGACTGGACCAAACCGGTGGACGGCAGCGATCCGGCGACGGAATGGAACGGGATGTATTCCATCGACGAGACCCCCGGCTTGCTGAATCCAGCGAATGGATGGCTCTATAACTGCAACAACTGGCCGTGGTCGGCGGCCGGCCCCAACAGCCCGAAGAGGACGGACTACCCGTCCTATGTGGATCGCGGCGCTGAGGAGAGCCCGAGGGGCGTGCACGCCCTGCGCGTGCTCGACAAGAAGACAGACTTCACGCTGGACTCTCTGATTGCGGCGGCGTTCGACAGCTACCTTCCGGCGTTCCAGGATCAGATACCGGCCCTGGTCAAGGCGTGGGATTTGAGCCCGGCCGCCGATCCGCTCAAGCAGAAACTGTCGGATCAGATTGCCGTCCTTCGGGCCTGGGACCTCGGGTGGTCGGCGACGTCGGTCGCCACGTCCCTCGCCGTGTTCTGGGGAGAGGATATCGGGCGGCGCGTGGGGCAGGATGCCAGGAAGGCGGGAGTCTCCGTCGACAATTACGTCGCGAGCCGGGCCAAGCCGGATCAGTTGCTTCAATCGCTCTCGGCTGCTTCGGACAGACTTGTGAGAGATTTCGGAAGCTGGAAGACGCCGTGGGGTGACATCAATCGGTTCCAGCGGCTCACCGGGGACATTGTCCAGCCGTTCAACGACGCGAGGCCGAGCATCCCGGTTGGCTTTACGTCGGCCCGGTGGGGGTCGCTGGCGTCATTCGGCGCGCGCACGTACACGGGGACCAGAAAGATGTACGGGACGAGCGGGAACAGCTTCGTCGCCGTCGTCGAGTTTGGCGACCGCGTCACAGCCAAGGCCGTCACCGCCGGCGGACAGAGTGGCGACCCGTCGTCTCCCCACTTCAACGATCAGGCCGCACGATACAGCACGGGCGATATGAGAGAGGTGTACTTCTACCGCCCGCAACTGGAGGGCCACATCGAGCGGCAATACCGCCCCGGGCAGTAGCGGCAAGCGGCGGGTGGTCAGGCGGGGAATACGGTGCCGGATGGCGATTCCTCTGCCCGCTCGTCGCCGAGGTACGAGACACACGCCACGTGAGTCTTGTTCAGCAGACAAATGCGGCGGTCCTCGAGATAGAGTGCGATGAAGCTCTCCTCACGGAGGTTGAGGTAGTCGTAGAGGCGTGCACGGTTCGGGGGCAACACGTACCGCACCTTCCCCTCGACGATCAGACCATCCATCATTGAAACACGGCAGTCGAGCGTCTTACTGCCTTCGTACGCCGGGAGATCGTCTTCCTCGTATTCCACCCGGACGATCGCCCCCTTGTTATAGAACCCGTGGCCTTCCCGGTCCGTACGCTGGAGTACGAGGAAGGGGTCAGCGGAGTTGAGGACGTCAGAGAGCCCTTCCACGCCGGTACCTTTGTGGGTCTGGAAACTCAGGAAGATGTACCCGACAACGCGCCCCTCAGGATGAACCCAGAGCGTGACCTGACGCGGGGCTTTCGGGATAAGGTACATATGCTGGTCAGTCACGGGGTCCCTCCTGCACCGATGCGTTCCTGGGCCGTACGATTGCCTCTCACGACGTCTCGCGAGACACACGCTCGCTCCTGACGGAGCTCTCACTTCCTGCCGAGTCTCCTCAGGGTGTCGTTTATGATGCTGTAGAAACCGGCATGATCGGCCAGGGCGCCCTTGAGAATCGTGCCCGCCCTGTCGATATGTTTCACATTGATAACGACGTTCACGCTCTTGTTGAAGGCCGCCATGTTATCCATGGTACGGCAGGCGTCGCTCATGAGGGCGACGAACATCTGCCTGCGGGTGGCCATGTTCAGCGTCTGCAGATACGCCAGCACCTCGTTCGTGCCCGATGATGAACAATCGAAGTGTTCGTCGAGAACCACCATGTCGAACAGACAGAACCGCATGCTCTTGAGGGCTTCTCGCGCAGATTCTGCCTGCGTCGTCTGGTAACCCATGTTCTTCAGGACGCTGACGAGTGCGTCCCGCGCGGTCACGTCGGTTTCACAGACCAGGGCCGTCTCGGCGTCGGGTTCCACAACATCAAAGGACCTGTCGGCGGCGTCATAGCGGTCCGCCGCCGGCGCGTTTGGAGTCCCCTGCTCTTCCTGCATGACGCGTACTCCTCGTCCTCGCTTCACCTACCGCGGCCTGCGGTAGCTCCTGTCCAGCTCCAACTTGCCGATATCAGTCGTGGCCATGCCCTTGCCGCTCTTGACGGCGTCGACGCCTCTTCCCACAACGCTCTTGTTGGAGGCATACGCCCGGGCCGTCTCTTCTGAAATCGATCCGTTTTCGTACAGACCAACGATGTGCTCATCAAACGTAATCATGCCGAAGGCTCTTCCGGCCTGGATGATTTCATAGAACGTCTTGCCCTCCGATTCCCCGTGCAGTATGGCGTCCTTTGTGCGCAGGTTCGCCCCCAGGATCTCGAAGGCGCCCACCCGCCCGCCTCCTTCCTTGGGAAGCAACCGCTGGCAGACGATCCACCGCACGGTATCGGCCAGCCTGATCCGCATCTGCTTCTCCTCCTCCGGGGAAAACATGCCGAGCGCACGGTTGACGGTGCTGCCGGCGTCCACGGTATGAAGCGTGCTGAGAACCAGGTGTCCTGTTTCCGCTGCGCTGAGGGCTATTTCCACGGTTTCCCGGTCCCGCATTTCTCCGACCAGGATCACCTTGGGGGCCTGCCGGAGAGCGGCGCGCAGGCCGCCCGCAAACGTGCTGAAATCCGATCCCATTTCCCGCTGGTTGAAGGTCGCCATCTTCTGAGGGTGGGCAAACTCGACGGGGTCCTCCAGCGTGACGATATGGACGGACTGGGTGTCGTTGATTTCATTCAGGATGGCCGCCAGGGACGTGGTCTTGCCGCTTCCCGTGGCACCGGTGATCAGGATGATGCCGTTTTTTTCTGCCGCCATCTTGTGGAAGGCTTCCGGCAGATTCAGTTCTTCACAGGTGGGGATCCTGGTTTCGAGCTTCCTGAGCACGACGGAGTAATTGCCCCGCTGAGAAAAGGTGTTGACCCGAAAACGGGCTCTGCCCGGGAGTTCGTAGGAAGAATCGCATGATCCGTCCGCCAGCAGCGCTTCGGTCAGCCTGCGGTCCTGGTTGATCAGATTCAGCGCGAAGATCTCGGTCTGGAAAGGGGTGAGAATGCCGATTGGCGGATCGATCTCCACGCTCTTCAGCACGCCGGCGCTCTCCACCTGGAGCGGCTTCCCCACGGTGATGTTCACGTCGGACAAATCCTCGTAGGCGTCGAGCATCTTCCCCAACATGAAATCGATTTCCTGCTTCCTCATATCCGCTCTCCTGCTCGCGCGGCCATGCTGTGGCCGACGCCCGCCCCTTCGCTATACCTCGGTGAAGTCCGCAGGTGGTCTCTTCAAGAACGGCTTGAACTTGGTCTTGTCGTTACACTTGTTATACGCATCGTCTGGATCAATCCACCCCTTCGTCAATAGTTCCATAATGGCGTCATCCAGGAGCTGCATCCCGAACTTCTTGCCGACCTGAATCAACGAAGGAATCTGAAATGTCTTGGATTCTCTGATCAGATTGCGGATTGCCGAGTTGGCAATCAGGATTTCCAACGCGGGGCAGCGTCCCTTCTTGTCGATTCGCTTGAACAGAATCTGGGCGACCACCGCACGGATGCCGTCGGCGAGTGTCGAGCGAATCTGCGCCTGCTGGTTCGAGGGGAATACTTCTATGATGCGGTCGACTGTCTTGGCGGCGCTGGTCGTGTGCAGCGTTCCGAACACCAGGTGTCCTGTCGAGGCCGCCTCAACGGCCAGGGAAATCGTCTCCAAATCGCGCAACTCGCCGACCAGGATGATGTCGGGGTCCTCCCGCAATGCGGCGCGAAGAGCTGCCGAAAAGCTCTTCGTATGAACGCCCACTTCCCGATGGTTGACGATGCACCCCTGGCTGGTGTGGACGAACTCTATCGGGTCTTCGACCGTAATGATGTGGTCCCTGCGGGTGCGGTTGGCTTCATCGATGATGGCAGCCAGCGTCGTCGATTTTCCGCTTCCCGTGGGACCGGTGAGAAGCACCAGCCCGCGCGGAAGGGACGCGAGCTTTGAGATCACCGACGGGAGGCCGAGTTCCTGACACGTCTGGATCTTGCTTGGAATTTCCCGGAACACCGCCGCCACGCCGAACTTCTGCTGAAAGAAGTTTGCCCGATAACGCGCCAGCCCGGGGATCTCATACGCGAAATCCACGTCGCCTGTTTCCTCAAAGACCTTGACCTTATGTTCGGGGGCAATCTCATACAGGATCGCTCTCAGGCTGTCATTGTCCAGGACGTCAAACTTCACCCGTTCCACGTCTCCCCGAATCCTGATGATCGGTTGCTGGCCCGACACCAGATGGAGATCCGAGGCGCCCTGATCGTGCATCAGTTTGAAGAACGCGTCGATCTTTGCCATAGCACCTCTCTACGCGACCGCTTCGAGAGACCAGACCTCTCCTTCAGCGATCGGGAAGAGCCTCACGTACGACTCGCCGATCGCACCCACACCTCTACGCCATGCTCCACGCGATCGTTGGCGAGCGCAACCGCCATGCCAACCTGATCGCGCCCGTCGACGCTGATCCGCTCGGCGCCGGTCGCCGGGGGCGTCTGGTGTACGACGACATGATAGACGGTTTCGCCGTACCGGTAATGCACGGTGAAACCGTGCCAGTCCGCCGGGAGGCACGGCGCAATTCGCAGTTGGTCGCCCAGCCGCGTCACGCCGAGCAGCGATTCGATGATCAGCCGGTACATCCACGCGGCCGACCCCGTGTACCAGGTCCATCCGCCGCGGCCGACGTGCGGGTCCACCGCGTAGACATCGGCGGCCACCACGTAGGGCTCGACTTTGTAGGTCTCGATCGCCGCCGGTGACGCCCCGTGCGCGAGCGGGTTGATCAGGCGCCACACGTCCCACGCGCGCCGCGCATCGCCGAGTTCAGCGAAGGCCATCGCCGCCCAGATGGCCGCGTGTGTATACTGCCCCCCGTTTTCGCGCACACCTGGCACATATCCTTTGATATACCCGGGGTCGAGCGTGGAGGTGTCGAACGGCGGGTCGAGCAGGCGGACAAGGCCGTCGTCTCGTCGAACCAGCCGCGCGTCCACCGCGTCCAGGGCGGTGCGGGCGCGGGCCGGATCGGCGGCCCCGGAGAGCACGGACCAGCTCTGCGCAATCGAATCAATCTGACACTCGAGGTTGCTCGACGATCCGAGCGGCGACCCATCGTCGAAATACGCACGCCGGTACCACGACCCGTCCCAGCCGTTCTCTTCGAGATGGAGCCGCACCTTCGTCGCCTCCGACAGGCAGCGATCCGCGAAGGCGGCGTCGTTGTGCCTTCGGGCCAGGTCGGCAAACGGCATCAGGACGGCGTAGAGAAAGAACCCCAGCCAGACACTCTCACCCCGTCCGCCGGCGCCAACCAGGTTCATACCGTCGTTCCAGTCTCCCGATCCAATCAGCGGCAACCCGTGTGCGCCGAACTGCAGGCCCCTCACGATCGCACGCACACAGTGCGTGTACAGGCTGGCGCGGTTCTCGGACGTTGCGGGCAAGTCGTAGTAGGAGTCTTCCTCGGGGTTCACGGCACGGCCTTCGACGAAGGCGACCATTTCATCGAGCACGCCGGCGTCGCCAGTGGCCGCCACATAGCGGCACGCCGCCATCGGCAGCCACAGGTAGTCGTCCGAACAATGCGTGCGGACGCCGCGACCACCGGGCGGATGCCACCAGTGCTGGACGTCGCCTTCCGGGAACTGCCGCGACGCGCACAACAACAGGTGCTGACGGACCAGCGGCGGTTCGGCGTGGACCAGCGCCATTACGTCCTGCAACTGGTCGCGGAAGCCGAAGGCGCCTCCCGACTGGTACAAGCCGCTTCGGCCCCAGAGCCGGCACGCCACGGTCTGGTAGAGGAGCCAGCCGTTGGCCAGAGTGTTGAGCGCGGCGTCGGGCGTGTCGACGTTGATGACGCCGAGCGTATGGTTCCAGTACTCCCACACCTCTTCAAGCGCGCGGCGTGCGGCAGCCGAACCCCGGGCACGCCTCACCAGGCCTGCCGCGTCTTCCTGGCCCCGCCCGGCGCCTAACCTGAAGACGATCTCGCGCTCTTCGCCCGCGTCCAGCGCGAAGACCACCTGGATCGCCGCGCACGGATCCAGCGCGCCTCCCACGCGGCCGGAGAGCGTCGACCGCAACATCGCCGCCGGCTGCCTGAGCGTGCCGTTGCGGCCGATGAACTCGGTGCGATCGCCACAAACGCCGCTGCTTGCGTCGGCCGCATCAAAGAAGGCCGTGCGGCCGGCAAACTCGGCGTTGTACGTGTTCTCGGCGAAAATGGCGCCGGTCTCCGAATCGATCGTCGTGACCACGTGCTGGGCGGACTTGCCCCGGAGGTCGCCCAGCACCCATTCGACGTAGCCAGTGGCTGACAGGCGGCGCGCCCTGCCGGATCCGTTGCGAAGCTTCAGGACCGACCATTTCACCGGCGCCACCAGATCGACGTACACCCACAGCTCCGACGTGATGCCGTCTTCGGTGTGCTCGAACACGCTGTAGCCGAATCCATGGCGGGTCGTGTAGTGGCCGCCGGTTCCTGCCGGCAGGGGCGTCGGCGACCAGAACCGGCCGCTTTCCTCGTCACGGACGTAGATCGCTTCCCCACCGGCGTCAGTCACCGGGTCGTTGTTCCACGGCGTCAGGCGGAATTCGTGGGCGTTCTCGGCCCAGCTGTACGCCGAACCGCTCTCCGAGATCACGGTTCCGAATCCGGGGTTCGCCAGCACGTTCACCCAGGGCGCCGGGGTCGCCGTCTCGGGCCCGGTCGTGATGATGTACTCGCGACCGTCAGGCGTGAAGCCGCCGCGCCCGTTAAAGAACACGAGATCGCCGCGTGGCAATGGCGGCGGCGCCGGATCCGACGCGCGAATGACCCGGGTCGGCGTGAATCGGGTGGGCGGCGGGTCGGGCTGCCGGCCGGCAATCTGGTCGGCCAGCGAGCCGTGGACATCGGTGATGATCACCCTGGCGACCGATTGGAACAGCACGCGGTCCTCGTTCGAGATCTGTTCGGCAGGCCGGACAAACACGGCGCCGGGACGAGCCGGGGCGTTGGTCTCGACGCCAGACGCGATCAGTCCGATGATCTGCTCCTGGAGCGACTGCCGGTATCCCGCGCGATCCTCGTTCCAGATCACCAGATCGACCGCCAGCCCCTTCAAGCGCCAATAGGCGTGGGCCTGCACGAGCTGACGTACCAGATCGATGTGCGCCGCGTCGCCGATCTGCAGCAGTACGATCGGCAGATCGCCTGACACCGACGAGCCCCACAACGCGGACTGCCCGCGCCGGTTCGTCATGACGATGGCCGGATCGGCACGCAGCGACGGGTTTGCGTAGATGATCGAAGAGGCCAGGCGGCAATAGAGATGCGCGTCCGATTCGCTGGCATTCAACTGCCGCAGGACGACCTGCGCGTGGGTGGACGCCAGGGCGAACACCCGATTGGCGAGCCTCCGGTCCTGGTACTTGCTCACGAGGCCCAGACAGGCGCCGCGCGTCTCGGCCACGCCCGAGACGATGTCGATCGTGATCGACTCGTCGGGCTCGATACTGTACCGGCCGCGGATGGCGACGATCGGATCAAGTACCGATCCGGTTGCGCCGGACAGAGGCCCGAAGTCGCGCATCGCGCGCGGATCGGCTGGCGTTCGCCCGCGGCCCAGGAAGCGGAGCCGATCCGTCTCGTACGAGAGCGCGCTCCCGGCCGACGCGCCGTGCGCCGCCATCAGGTGGAACATCCAGGGGGAAGACTCGTCGCGCGATCGCGGTCGCCTGGTGCAGAGAATGGCACGCTGATCGGGGACAACCTCGGTCTGGACGAAGAGGTTGCTGAACGCGGGGTGGAGCGCGTCGGCAGCCGGAGCGGCCAGCGCCACCTCCGCGTACGTCGTCACTTCAATCATGCGGCGCGTGCGGCCGCAGTTGGTCAGCCGCAACCGGCGCAATTCGACATCGTCTTCGGGCGACACGGCGATTTCGAGGTAGCTCTCGATCTGGTTGCTCCTGCTGCGGAACTCGGCGCGGGCCTCGGAAAACACCACCTCGAACCGATCGGCCGGCTGCAGCGTCGGCTGGTGCGCGGCCGACCAGAAGGCGCCACTCGAGACGTCCCGGAGGTAGCAGAACGTTCCCCAGTTGTCCGACGTCGCGTCCTCGCGCCAGCGGGTCACAGCGAATTCCTTCCACCGGCTGTAACCGCCGCCCGCGTTGGTGACCACGAGGTGATACCGTCCGTTCGACAGCAGTTGGACCTCGGGAGCGGGGGTGTCTGGCCCGCTAATCGATCGCACTGCGATCTGCGTGCTGGCTGGTGCCGTGCGGGCGTCCGACGCGGGCGTGGCCGGCAGGTAGAAGGCGCTGACGCGCGGGATCCGCTCCTGGAGCAGCAAGGCTGTGGCCTGGAAGGCCGGGTCGGACGCAAAGCGCTTCTGCATCAGGCCATCGAGCAGCACCTGCGCCAGCGAAAGGAATGTCATCCCCTGGTGATGTGCCATGTAGGCGCGGACGAGCGCGTGCGAGTGACCGCGCGGCAGGCGCGTCGGCGTATAGTCGATTGCCTCGTAGAAGCCGAGATCCCCTTCGAAGCCGTCAGCGGCGAGCCGCTGCAGGTTCGAGCAGGCGGCGGCGGGCGACACCATCAGCGCGAGAGCCGACGCGTACGGTGCCACGACGAGGTCGTCGGCGAGGCCGCGCTTGAGGCCGAGACCAGGCACGCCGAACGCGCGGTACTGGTAGGCGAGCCGCACATCGAGCAGGTTGTACCCCGACTCGGAAATGCCCCACGGCACCCCGCAGTGCCTGCCATATTCAATCTGGCGCTTGACCGCCGCCTTGCATGTCTGGTCGAGCAGTGTCTCGTCGTACCCGGGCATGACGACAAGCGGCATGAGGTACTCGAACATCGAGCCGCTCCACGACAGCAGCACCGGCTCGCCTGCGGCCGTGGTGAGCAACCGGCCGAGTGCGAACCAGCTCTCCTGCGGCAGGTGGCCCTGTGCGATCGCGACAAACGTGCTGAGTCGCGCCTCCGAGGCGAGCAGGTCGTAGTAGCTGGAATCGCGGCGACGATCGGCGACGTTGTACCCTATCGACAGAACCTGGCGGGTCCGGTCGAACAGGAAGTCCCACTCCATGTCCGCCAGATCGACCGCACGCGCCGCGAGGCCGGCGATCGCCGCGATCCTGGCCCTGGCTGGGCCGGCCCACTCACTGTCGAGCGCCGCCAACTCCTCGAGCGTCGGGATGGAGGTGAACTCTGGGACGCGTGCCTGGGGCGTCGCGGGCGCGGATGGCCCCTCCCAGGGCGCCACGCACGCGAGATCGCCCAGGATATCGCGGCACTGGTTGGCCGCCGCGGAGGCCCATCGGCTCGCCACGTGATCGGCCGAGCTGGTCAGCGCCGTCGCCAGCGCGCGGCTCTCCACCGCGAGGCGTTCGAGGATCAACCGGCCGGCCGCGATGGTCTGCGGCGGGAATTCGCAGGCCGCGTGGAGTGTCTGCTGCAGCGGCGACAGCGCGGACATCGGCGCGGCCCGTGTGGTTTCGGCCACGATCTCGATCGTGTCGCGCAGGCCCTGAAAGGCGCGCGCGGGCAGGATTGGTTCGCCGGCAAGCGCGATCAGTCCAGGCCGGAGCGTCAGGAGGTGTCCGGCCAGGTTGCCACTGTCGACCGACGAGATGTACCGAGGCTCGAGCGGCACGAGCGACAGGGTGTCGTACCAGTTGTAGAAATGGCCACGGTGGCGCTCCATCGCCGACATCGCCTGGAACGCTCGCGTGGTGCGATCCACGAGCCGGCCCGTCGAGAGGTACCCGAAATCATGAGCGGACAGATTGGCAAGCAGCGCCAGTCCCATGTTGGTCGGCGACGTGCGATGCGCGACGCCAAGCGCCGGCAGTTCCTGGTAGTTATCAGGCGGCAGCCAGTGATCGGCGGGCCCGACGTAGGTGTCGAAGAAGCCCCACGTCTTGCGCGCCATACTGTGAAGGAAGCGCAGTTGATCGGCCGTCAGCCGCTCTCCACGGCGCTTCATCGGACGGCTGACGTGCCACGTGATGACCGGTGCGGCAGACCAGAGGAGCAGGATCGGAACCGCGACGGCCAGGCTCGACGGACGGGCCATCCACAGCCACACTCCGGTGACGCAGGCGACGGCAGGCGCGATCCACATCCTCGTCCACGCACCGGCCAGGCCTTGCCTCGAGGCGTCCGCCCGATCGCCAGATGGCGTCCACTGGAGCAGGCGTCTGTGCGTCACGAGCAATCGCGCGACTGTGCGGAGAGCGGCGTCGAGACTGAAGAACACCTCGTATGGAAGGCACGCGAGCACCAGCAGCGCCTGCGCAGCCTGACGTCCAAGTGAGCGGACACTGGTCTCGAGATGCGTGGCCAGCGGCACATCTTCGGGCCTTCGCACAAGCCCTGGAAGCGACGCCACCAGAACGGGGAGCAGCAGGCAGCCGATGCCGGCGAGGGTCCATCCCCAGGCGGGCGACAGCACTGCCCACGAAACGAGCAGCAGGCCCAACAGTCCCGCTGGAGCGACGCTTCTGCGCAGGTTGTCGAGGAGCTTCCACCGGCTGAGCGCAGATAGCGGGTTCCGAACGCGGCGTCCTTCGCGGCCCGGAACCGCCGGCAACAACCAGCGCCAGAGCTGCCAGTCACCGCGGATCCAGCGGTAGCGGCGCCGCACGTCCTCGTCGTAGCGGGACGGGGACTCCTCGTACACCTGCACGTCAGTCACGAGCCCGGCGCGGACGTAGCAGCCTTCGAGCAGGTCGTGGCTGAGGATTCGATTCTCCGGAAGGCGACCGCCCACTGCAAGCTCGAACGCGTCCACGTCGTAGATGCCCTTCCCGATGAAGGAGCCTTCGCCAAACAGGTCTTGGTACACGTCGGACACGATGCGCGTATAGGGATCGATGCCGGGCTCGCTGGCCCACAGCCGGGCATACCGTGACCGGTTCGCACCCGTGAGGCTGACGGCCACGCGGGGCTGCAGAATGCCGTACCCTTCCGTCACGCGCCCCTTGCCCTTGTCATACAGCGCCCGGTTGAGCGGATGCATCATGGCGCCGACCAGCAGACGCGCAGCGTCCCGCGGCAGCTGTGTATCCGCGTCGAGCGTGATGACGTATTTCACCTGCTGCAGGATCCCGGTATCTCCGACGACGCGCGAGAACTGGCCGCTGGATTGACCGCGAAGCAGCCCGTTCAGGTCGGCGAGCTTCCCTCGTTTGCGCTCGTATCCCATCCAGACGCGCTCCGCCGGATTCCAGCGCCGCGGGCGGTGAAAGAGAAAGAACGGGCCTTGCGGGGACGCACCGTGTTGCACTGCTACCGGGTACTTCTCGTTCAGGCTGTCGATCAGGCGCACGGCGAGACACTCGAGCGCCTCATCCTCGGGAAGCGTTTCTTCTGCGGCATCGGCCAGGTCGGTCAGAAGGCCGAACGCCAGCTGACCGTCCCGATTGCCGAGAAAGCGCACCTCGAGGGCCTCGATCATGTGCTCGACGTTCTGTGCGCTCGTGATCATCGTCGGTACCACGACCAGCGTCCGCGAGTCCGGAGGAATCCCTTCCGACAGATCCATCTTCGGCAGCGCCCGGGGCGTTGCCAGGCGAGGCACCAGGGCATTGACGACCGCGACGGCCACCTGGCCAGTGCACAGCAGGAGGAACAGACCGACCAGCGCCAGAAGCCGGCCTTCCGCACCATCGGCGTGCATCCGTGTGATCACGGCCGCGCCGGGCAGCACCGTCAGCGCGAAGATGGTTCCGAGATAGAGCATCAGCGGGTGCCTGAGACACGCGCGTCGGAAGCCTTCGGCGATCGAGAATCGCGCGTGCGCTGCCCGCTCGAGTTGTGGAAGCCCAGGGCCAACCAGGTAGTACCCGACGTGCGCCTCTCGAGCGTCGGGAAGTGCCGTCGCGGCGGCGTCCCGGGCGAGCCTGATTGCCAGCGTGGCGACGTCGCCCTCCGTCTGGCCGCTGCGTCTGGCCGTCGTCTCCACGACATGCCGGTACTGGTCTCGCGTCGCGAAGTCCATCAGGGGATACACGTTGACCGGATCCTCCCGCAGGGTCCGCTCCACGACGCTTCTCGCCTCGACGAAGTCCCGCCAGTCGGAGGCCCCGAGGAATCTCAGGCTGCTGATGCTGTTGCTGATGGACACCTGGTCGGCCGCCTGCTGCTGGTTTTCCGATTGCACCAGGTGTTCGATTGTCAGACCGTCATCCGACAGACGCTGCTCGATCCAGGTGAGCGGCAGGGCGAGCGCCGGGCTCTTGCCCTGCAGCCGCCGCGCGAACTCGGCGACAAACGACCCGACCATCGGCGGATCGGATCGCGCCATGTCGGCGATCAACAGAATCAGGCTCTTCGGATCCTTCTCCGCGATTGCCGTCATCAGGTCCGCCCAGTAGTCGGCGCCGTTCCGGCTGACCCGGTCGGCCCCGATCCTGGCCGCCACGCGGCGGAGATTCTCGAGCAGGGCCAGCCGCAGCATGATCGGAATGGCCCACAGCTCGCCGATCGTCAGCGGCGCCATCGTCTGGTATGCCGACACGAACAGGCCGAGGCCCTCGGTGTCGAGGCGGCCGTCGCCGTGGGAGATGGTCTCGAGGGCGATGTCGTAGACCCGCGGCAGTGCAGCTGACGGGCCGTCGGCCAGGCGTGGCAGCTCGCGGCTGTAGCCTGGCGGCAGGTGCCGCCGCGCCGTGCGGATCTGTGCCTCGATCAGATAGAAGTTGTCGAGCAGCCACTCGCCAGCGGGCGTGATCCGGCGGTCGTCGTTGACGGCCTCGTTCAGCAGGGCCCGGACGGCGGTGATCAGGGTCTCGTTCTGCGCCAGCCGCGTCAGAAGCCTGTCCGAGCCGCGCATCCGTCCCAGGCGGTGCGATCCGGCCAGCACGCGGCCGTGCTGCGCCATCTGCTCCCTGCTGAACAACTCCGCGCGCAATGGAGGTTCCTCACCGGCAAAAGTTGGCGAGAAGCCCGGCCGGCGAGTGATCGCGTCGCGCAGCGAGACGAGGGGATCGCGAAATGTCTTCTGGCTGATCTCCACGCGAAGGTTTGCCTTTCCTTGCCCCATCCTGAGGGCAGGCGCCGTCTGCCCCTGTTCCAACGTGAACAGGCTGGTGCGGGATGTCAGCTAGTCGTGAAGCACGACGCTCAAGAGGGAGCTGTTGATGGTGATGCCGCCACCACCGTCTTCGATGAACCCGAGCCGCTTGAACTTGTTCAGGAAGCCATTCACACGTGAGCGGGTCGTCCCCACCATGCTGGCCAGCGACGCCTGCGACATCCTGGGAAGTACGCGCGTCGGCACGTCCTGTTTGCCGTAGCGGGCGAGCAGTAGCAGGGCGCGGGCCAGCCGCTTTTCGCTCGAGTTGAAGAGTTGATCGATCAGATCCTCTTCGATGCGGATGTTTCGGCTCAGCATGTACGCGATAAAGCGATCCGACAGCGCGTGCTCCGCGTGCAGCACCCGGATCATCTCGGCCTTGGGAATCACCAGCACCGTGGTCGGGGTGATCGCCGTCGCGGTGGCCATGCGGATCGACTGCCCCGCCAGTCCGCCCTCGCCGCAGAAGTCGCCGGGGCCGAGCATCGCGACAATGGCCTCCCTGCCGACCTTGGAGACGACCGACAGCCGCACGCCTCCCCGCTGAATGTACAGTACGCTGTCGCCAACATCGCCCTGCGAGAAGATCGTTTCCGATCTCGCATACGCCACGATCGCTCTCGCCGCGCCGGCCGAATCGAGAAACCCCTGGGCATCGAATGGAGCCGGGAGGCAGGCACGTTTCGTTCTCATAGCGCCATGATCCCGCGGGGTTGCGCCACGCGATGTACCAAATTGAACACCCGGATCATGCGCCCGTCACTCATGCGGAGCGCCTCATGGTGCCGGTCGAATCGTGCGGTGGATCACGCCGGAGTCGACCGCCGCGCCCGTGCGTGACGTCGTTTGAAAGTACAGGTCGTCACCGGCGATCTCGATCATCAAGAACGAGCGATCGGTGTCGAAGCCTTTCGCCGTGATCGGCGACGGCGCCAGGTTGCCTGCGCGCAACTGGCCGGATGCCCCTTCGGTGAAGTAGTAGATGCCCCGCTGCGGGCGCACGCGCTCGTACACGTGGTCGTGGCCGGCCAGCACGACATCAACGCCGTACTTGACGAACAGGGGTTCGAGCACCTTCCGTAGATCCATGGCCGAACCGTGGAACCTTCCGGAGGAGTACAGCGGATGATGGAGGTAGACGATCTTCCAGTCTCCGTTGCCGGCATCCCGCAGTTGGGTCTCGATCCACGCCGTCTGCTTCTGGTCCATGTAGTTGGAGTCCAGGGCGAAGAAGCGTACGTTGCCCTTCTTGTAGGCGTAATAGTTCGCCCCGTTCATGTTGAACGGCTTGTAGAACCGCTGGTTCGTGGCGTCGTGGTTCCCCAGCACGGCGTAGAACGGCACGCCGGCATCCAGGAGCGCCTTGTAGGGCACGGCGAAGGCCAACTCGAAGTCGGACGGCTGACTGCCCGTGTAGATGTTGTCACCCAGGGTGATGACGAACTCGAATGGGAAGACCGCACGCGACTTGACCATCTGCTGCGCAACCTCGATTTGAGGCCGCCCGCCCGTGCCAAAATCGCCAATCGCCGCGAAGCGGACCGAATTCGCCTGCAGCGGAAACGCGAAGGGGGCCACGCCGATGACAGCCTGAACGGGCGTGGCCTGGGTGGATGGCGCCAGCGTGACCGCGGCCGACAGCGCCAGCGTGACCGCAGCCAGCAGCACCACAGAGAGAATGCTACGACGTCGCATATGTGAATCCAGTTCCTATGAAGCGGGGGGAAGAATGAGGCGGGCGACGTCGACGATCAGGCGCGATTTCACGTCAATCATCAGCAGTGTCCGACCAACGATGCGGTAGGCGACCTCGGCGGGAAGCGGCGGAAACGCCGCCAGCAGTTCGGGCGAGAACTGTGTGATCGGTTCGGTGTCCGGGTAGATCCCGTTCACCTCCAGCGCCATGTCCGGGTTGGCCGCGCCCGGTTTCGTGTCCGCGCGCGATTTGGCCGAGTTCGGACCCTGGAGAGCGGCACGGCTGGCGCGGCGAAACGCCTCGCAGGCCGCGGGCGTGAAGATGTCGCCCGGCTTCGCGGTCGGCCTGGCCTCCCGGATCTTCCTCGCCAGCGCCTGCTGATACGCCGTAATCATCTCCGGCAAGTCCGTGGACTTAAGGGCGGGAATGCTTGACGCGACGGTCTTCTGCAGCTTGAGGTACGCATCCAGGCCGACGGAAAACTCCTTGAAGCCAACGGCATCTTCGGGTCGTGCGGTGTTCGGCGGGGCAGCCTGGCACGCCAGCATCGCGGGGGCGGCAACCGACAGGGCGAGGGCCACCAGCCCTGATGCCCCTCGACTTCGAATCCAACGCTTCGTGTTCATTCAACTCTCCTCGGCGGCAGAGCCTCTTGGGCCTCTTGAACCGCATCCTTGACGGCTTCTTTTACCGCCACCTTGACGACTTGCTTCATCGTGTCCTTGACGTCCTTGTCGTGGAGCACGTCATCTCCGGCCTTGACCACTGCCTGCCTCACCGCCTTCTTCACGGTGACGCTCAGCGACTGCAGTTCCTGAGTGAAGACGTCAACCGCCTTGGCGACCTCCTTGGGAGTCGCAGTGGTCGGCGTCTCAATCGGCGCGGCGGCGGCGTCTTGCGATACCGGCGCGCTCCTGGTGACCGTTGCGGCCCAGTCGGACTCGAATGTGTCGATGAGTTTGTTTACGGCTCTCGGGTTCTGAACGACGAGGCCCACCTCCCGGCGTGAGTCCAGTTCGGCTGGCCGAAGGCTCTGGCTGCCGACAAAGGCCTGGCGCCGGTCTCGGATGATGGTGCGCGTGTGGAGCCGCATGCCCGCCAGCTTCTTCACCTCGAACGGAACCTTTCCCGACACTTGCCCGATCACCCTGACCTCGACACCCGCCTTCGTGCGCGCGCGCAGGATCCCCAGCATCTCCCTGTCCGAGATCTTCGGGTCGTAGATCAAGAGCTCCTTCTTCGCCCGCTTCAGGAACGTCCCCAGCACATGCCGCGAATTCGCCGGACTGACGACAAACGTCTCGATCTTCGGCGCGTAGGGAGTCCGCGTGCAGTCGGCCGTAAACAGCTTCGCCGCTTCCTGGACGCAGTCCGGCCGGTTGGTGAAGACGCCGAATCCCCGGCTGTGATCGATATCGAGACGCGTGAAGTTGAACGACAGAACGTACAGGACGCGGCGGTCAATCAGGATGTACTTGCCGTGGTACCGGATCAGGTCGTCGGCCGTGCGCGCCACGATGATTCCGGCGTCGAGGCACCGCAATTCGAGCTGCCGCAGGCGTTGCTCGCCCCCGCGGTTCGCGAACGCAATCAGCGCGGTGACCCGGACGCCCCGCGCGGCCGCTGCCACCAGCGCCTCTTCGAGGTCTTTGCGATCGAGGCGGAAGACGGCAATCTCCACGCTCTTCCTGGCGCGCCTGATTGCGGCAACGAGCGGCGCGACACCGTCCAACGGCTCGACGATCAGTCTCACGACCGGGCCTCCCCTGCTGCCGATCCCCAGGGCCGTCGTTGCGTGCGCTCGATCACAGTGCCTCCAGCGCCGCAATCCGTTGCCGAAGAGTCCTGGTGAGGGTGTCGACGTCGGCGGTTTCAAACCCGGCGGCCCGGAAGCCGTCGCGGATCTGGCCCTCGCTCAATGCCGACAGCCGCTGCCCAAGCCAGTGCGCGTCGGCACGCGGGATGTGCTTGGTGATCTTCTCCATCCGGGTCCGTTCACGGTAGTAGGAAGGGGAAACCACAAAGAAGAATAGGGGGCGGCTGTGCATCACGAAGTCGATGGACTCCGATGTGTCCTTCGCGATGAACTTCGATGCGCCATAGTCTCCAGGCTCGCCCTTGGTCTGCGAGCCGATCCTGCCCGTCTTTCCGAACGACGCCCCAAGGTCGCTGATGGCGAAGTGGCGTTCGCCGTTGACGACATAGACGGCGTTGTTGACCTGCTTCAGATCCCAGTTGTTCACGAGCGACATCATGACGCGCAGGGCGTTCATTTCGCGCTGCCCGACAAACGGATTGTCGAACCAGTCCCAGTCTCCGAGCTTCTTGACTCCTGCCAGTTTCCGCTCCAGGCGGGCGCCGTTGACCCGGCCCCCGGAGGACGCGAACTTCTGGCCCCGGTGCAGCGTCGGCAGATCCTTCACCGTGAGTTCGGCCAGGTAATAGTCCTCATCAACAAAATATCCGGCCGCCCACAAGAACCTCGTCGCCGCCGTCTCCGACCGCGATTCCTCCCCCAGCTTCACCTTCCACTTCACACCCTGCCCGTCGATGACCTCGAACTTCGGGCTTGTGTTGGCCAGGTCCTCGCTGACGAATGTGAACGTGTCGGCCGGGTCCGGCGCGTGCTCCCGTCCACCAGCCCCGTAGGTCAAGTCCAGAGACGAGGTGTCGCCCAGATCACGCCAGATTCGCTCCGGGAACGCGGCGGCGGCGGTCTTCCAGTCCTCTGAATCCGGTTTCTGCGCGGTGACGCCAGCCGACAAGAATGCCAGCGCCAGCAAGAGCATCGCGCACAACTGCGAAGTGGTTCGTCTCATCGTCATCGTCCTTCGACGCGTTTCGGCAACCGTCATTGCGACACGACCGCAGGTGGGGCTGTCCCGATGGTGGCACCATCGGGCGTCTGGATACTGTGCAATTCCGCATACACCCCGCCCAGGGCCATCAGCGTGTCGTGCGTGCCCTGTTCAGCCAGCGCGCAGTCCTTGATCACGAAGATCACGTCGGCGTGCTGGATTGTGCCGAGCCGATGGGCGATGACGACGGACGTCCGCCCCTGCATCAGTCTGTTCAGGGCCTCCATGACAGCCTGCTCGGAGACCGCGTCGAGGCCGGCCGTTGGTTCGTCGAGAATCAGGATGGGCGTGTCGCGAATGACGGCGCGCGCAATCGCGATGCGCTGCCGTTGACCGCCCGAGAGCGTGACGCCGCGTTCACCGACCATCGTGTCGTAACCGTCGGGCATGGCGTCGATGAATTCATGGGCGTTGGCGAGCTCGGCCGCGCGCCTGATCTCGGCCGTCGGCGCGCCAGGCTTGCCGTACGCGATGTTCTCCCAGATCGTCGCGCGGAAGAGCAGGGTGTCCTGCAGCACAAAGCTCATCTGGTCGCGCAGCGACTTCAACTGGTACCGCCTGATGTCGGCGCCTTCGATGAGGACCTGTCCGGACACCGGATCGTAGAATCGCGGGATCAGGCTCACGATGGTCGTCTTCCCTGCTCCTGACGGGCCGACAATGGCCGCGACCTGTCCGGCTTCGACCTTGAAGCTCACATCCGTGATGATCGGCTTGTCGGCCCCGTAGTTGAAGCTGACCTTGTTGAACTCGATCTGGCCAGTGAACTTCGGAGCCCGGCGCGCGCGAGGCGCGTCGCGAACGTCGTTCTCAATCCCGAGCACTTCCTGAAGCCGCTCGTAGCCAACGGCGGCTTTTGAGACGACGTCGCTCATCTTCGAGAGATCGCGCATGGGCTTGTACATCTTGCCCAGGTACAGGAGGAAGACGATGAGCACGCCCGCGCTGAGCTCGCCGGCCAGCGCGAGCCGCGCGCCGTACCACAGCACGAGGCAGGTTCCGGCGGCGACGATCACCTCGACGACCGGGGCCAGCTTGGCCTTGAGACTCCGGGCCTCGAGGCCAGCCTCGACGTTGGCCAGACTCTCCGTCTCGAATCGTTCCTGCTCGTAGTCTTCCCGCGCAAACGCCTTCACCACACGAATTGACGTCAGCACTTCCTCCACCACCGACAGCAGTTCGCCCTCCTTCTTGCGCACCCGGCGCGAGGCCTTCTTGATACGCCCGGTGTAGCGGTACACCACCGCAAAGAGCACGGGCATCACCGACAGCGCGATCAGCGTGAAGCGCCAGTTGAGGTAGAACATGACGCCGATCATGCCGGCCAGGGTCATCAGATTGACGATGATGCCGAGCAGCGCCGAGTCGATGAAGCTCTGGATCACTTCGATGTCGGTGGTGACCCGCGTGATCATGTCGCCGGTTCGAGCCTTGTCGTGCTCGGCGAGCGACAGCCGCTGGATGTGGTGGTAGATGGTCCGGCGCAAGTCGTGTCCCACCCATTGACTCACGCTGGTCGTCAGGTACTTCTCGAAGTACGCGCTGATGGCGCCGAGCAGCGCGATGCCCGCCACGGCGGCCACGGCGAAGTTCAGCATCGCGTACGGGCCCTGGCCGAAGATCCCGGCCACTGTCCGGTCCAGGAGCCCGGGCAGGTGCTTCGACTGCAGAATGTTGTCGACAACGAGCTTGATCGGCCACGGCTCGAGAACGCTGGTCAGCGTCTCGCCCACCACGGCCACTAGAGCGAGCGTCAGCCCCTTCCAGTGAGGCCGGACCAGATCGATGATCCTCAACGCCCGCGGCGGGCGTTGAGACATCGGAGGAGCGGCCGGCTGTTCAGGCACGTCTGTTCACAATCGCCCGGCCTAGCGCGCAACCAGGATGATGATGATGATGATCAGGAGGAGCGTCGTCACCGAAATCACGATCGTCTGGTTTCCCCCACCCGCCAACTGGGCGTCAGCCATGAGGGCCGGTCCAGCCAGGCTCGCCAGTTCCACGCTGTCGAGCGTGGCGATCGCGCTTTCGGCCTTCGTCACACTCAGCCCGAGGCTGCTGGCCAGGTCGCGGACCTGCGAATGCTGCAGGACGCTGAGCACGGCTTCACGATTCTGCTGGTCGGTCAGCGCCTGGTCGGCAATGGCTTGACGCATTTGCGCGGGATCGACGACGTGGCGTTGCTGCGCCATCGCGGACGAACTCCACAGGAGCGACGACACGACGACGGTCACGATGATCCTTCGGATACGCATACACACCTCCAAGAAGACGCGCCGCCTGGCGGTCGAACCAGACGGGGTCGAGCATAGCGAGCCTGACGGCGGCCCGCTGTTCCGAACAGCACACCAGATCGGGAATTACCGAGGCCAGGCCGTGGCCCAACCGACCGAGAGTCTGGTGCCTCCGCCGCGCAGGCCGCGCGCGAGGTTGAGGCGGACGCCGCCACCGAGGCCTGCGGCGTGCACGTGCAGACCAATGCCGACGTCGACGTAGAGCGGCGACGTCTCGAGACCGTTGAGCCGGTGCCACGCCCGCGCGGCGTCGACAAACGTCGCGATCGAGACACCGCCTCCGAGCGCGCGCATCACCGGCCGCTCGTACTCAAGCGAGCCGCGCGCGACTTCGCGGCCGAAGACCGGGCCTGTCAGCACCGCCCCGTCGAGCAGCGGGTGCGCGCGGAGCAGGCCGCTGCGCCCCTGACCCGTGCCTGCTCCTCGCCACAGAGCCAGCGGCGCCGCACGGCTCGTGACCGCGATCTCGGTCACCGCCGACAACGATGGCGCGCTGACGTCGGCAGTCGAACGCCACGCCGCGAGCAGCCCGCCCGTGCTGAATCGCTGGCCGCCGGCCCACGGCGTCCACGAGCCTGCCGATGCCACCACCGCGAGACGGTCGCGGGCCAGACGGACGTCGAGCGTACTCTCCAGCGCGAGATAGTCGTGTTGTTCGAAGCGTTGCTGATCGAATGTGGCGTATTCCCGCAGTTGGTCGAGCGCGGCGCCAGCCTGCCACCGGATCCGACTGGTGGACCAATCGGCAAGAGACAGCCCTACGCGGCTACGTTCCTCGCGAACGAGCGTTGCGTCGCCTGCCGGCGACGTCGCACCGTACGACTGCCGCTCCCACGACGCGTCGAGCGAGGCGATGCCGGGAAGCCCCTGAGGAGCCGGAAGCGCCAGCCCGAGCGACACGCGCGGACGCCCCGTTTGCCACCGCCACGCTCCGCTCATCAGCTCGCCGGCACCGAAGGGCCCGGCGACGTCGACTCGCAGTTCGTGGAGCAGGGACGCCCGCACACCCATGGTCGCGGCCCCTACCCACCCGCTCGGTGCAACTCTGCGCTCGTCAATGCTGAGGTCGAGCGTGGCAAGCCCGCCAGCGATGGGTTCGTACCTCACGTGCGCGTTGGATGCCACCGGCAAGTCGCGAAGGCGGCGCAGCGCGCGCCCCATCGCCTCGGCGGTCAGCACCTGTCGGGGCTGCAGCCCGGCGGCGCGAACCACAACCGGCTGCCGTGTCCGCCCGGCGCCGTGAATCGTGGTGGTGTCGACACGCGGCTCGCCCGTACGGTTCCAGGCGTCGAGCGCTCCTATCAAATCGCCCATCAAGTATCGACTGGTCGCCACAAGCTGCCACGCATAGTCGTCTTCTGGCGCGAGGCCAAGGGCGGAGAGCGCCAGCGCCTGGGCCTCGGACCAGCGCGACTGCGAGAATCGCAATCCCGCCAGCTCCCGCCACGAGGCCGGATCAGCTGGACAGAGCCGCGTGCCGGCGACCAGCACGAGTTCGGCGCCCTCACCGTCGCCGGCGAGCGCCATCTGCACGCCGCGGTCCACGAGCGCACCGCAGGCCGTCTGGCCGGCCTCAACGGCAACGGCCGATGAGGCGGGCGAAACGTTCCCCCGACTGGCGCCAGTCGGGATCTTCTCTGGAGGAAGCACGAGCATCATCCATTTTCCGGTGCCCGCCCACGCCCGGTCGAACTCGGCCCACGGCATCACTCGGAAGGGCGCGCGCGCGGGATCATGGATCACGACCGCCTGATCCGTCGTGCCCACGATCACCACATAGTGATAGGTGCGGGTGCCAACTTCGATGAGCGCGATGAGCGGCCGGCCCCGATCGATCTCCGATCGAATCCGCAAGTGGCCAACATCCTCACCCGCGGGCACGACAAAGGCCTGCCAGCCGCGGTTGCGAACCGCCGATGTCAGCGCGCCCGTGAGAATCCCACCGTCACCCGCGCCAACAAATGACGCGAAGTCCTGGGGAAACACACCGCGCTCGCCCCAATACCGCAGAACCATGGCGACCGCGGCTCCCCCGCACAGTTCGGGAGTCTGGGAGACGTACGGGACGTCGAGCAGCGCGTGAACATTGGAGGGCTCCGATGCACTCGCGGCCACGGCTTGGCCGGCCACGGAAAGCGCCGCGCCCACCAGCGCGACGGCGACAGCCCGAGTGAAGCGAGACATATTGCACATGATCAGCAGACGTGCCGGCTCCACCGAGGGACCCGGCAGTGACCAGGCTACTTCCTTCCGCTGAGCAAGATCCCGCCGCCCACAACCGCAAGGACGACGCCCGCCCACACGGGCACATTGACCTGCTGTTTCTCGCTCACGGAGATCTCGATGGGACCCAGCTTGGCGTCGTGGGTCTCTTTGGTGTAACTGAACCCGCCATAGACGAGCGCCAGAATCCCGGCCACCAGCACGACGACTCCAACTATCCGCATGTCATCCCCCTCATCCTGAACTGTGGCCGCCTGGCGGCCCGTTCCGATTTTCGCCACGGGCTGTCTACGAGTGCTTCTCGTCCACCTCGACGGTCTTCGACGTCCCGATTGAGACCGATAGCATGACCCCCAGCCCGATCGCGATCACGACTCCAATCACCGTCCACGTCGGCCCCACGCGATCGAGCACGCCAAGCTTCCACAGCGCGGCGATGAGTCCGCCCACGGCAATGACGTACCCCACCAGATACATGTGCATTGACTTCATGTTGTCCTCCGTGACGCGCTTTCGAGGTTGACCCTCATCTACCGCCGCCTGGAGACAAGGTGGATGATCGCGACGAAGATCGCGGCGCCGATGATCGACCACAGCACCGGAAAGGGATGCCCGCCGATCTGGAGCACGAGGGGTTCCGACAGGCCAAGCTTACCTGCCATCCAGGGCCCGAGCGCGGCTCCGATGAAGCCGAGAGCGACCGAGACGATCAGTCCGCCTCTGGCGCCCCCGGCGATGGCCTTCCCCACCGATCCGCAGACGGCTGCGATGACGATGAGGAGGATGAGACCCGGTAATGTGATCGTCATGACGGAATGGTCCTTTCGCTGACTGGTGAACGCGCCGTCGGGCCGGCGGTCGTTTCGGACCACCGGCCCTGACAGCACGGACTGCTGATTGTCGTTGACTCCAGCGCGTTACCGCCCCAGTCTCACCCGCAATCCAGCCCACACCAGGTAGTTGTTGCTGGGATCGCCGATGTGGTCGAAGAACAGACGGCCCTCGACCATGAAGAGCACCATGTGCTTCTCGCCTTTCGACAGCGGGAGGCCAAAGTGCAGAAGCCAGGCAGGCGTCCACGTGTCGCTCCGCGTAATGTCCCAGAGCGAGAGTCCGGTGCCGATGAAGGCGCCGCCGGACGCATACTTGTTCACCTCGGCATCGACAAAGAGTTCCGACTCCTTGACCTTCTGGCTGTCGGTGACCAGACTGATCGCCACGCCGACGGCTCCGGCTATTTCAACGTCGTTCCGGAATCGCTTCGCGACCCCGAACTTCACGCCGGCCAGCGGCGAGCACTGGGCGAAATCCGCGCCCGTGTCAGCATCCGGGCGTACGCGTCTTTCCTTGCCGCCGAGGACGTCGAAGAAGACCGCTGGGCCCGTGGGTTTCTCGATCGTGACGCTCGCCTCGCACGTGGCCGTGCCCTCGTAGCGGAAGTTGCCAGCCTCGAAGGGCTGCGCTGTCCTCACCGTCGCGGTGCCGTGATAGATGCCGTGCCGCCGCACCATAATCTTCCCGATGAGGGTGCTGTCGAGCGTGGTCTGTCCGACCGTTGCGCCCTTGTCGTCGCGCAGGTCCACCGTGATGGCGGGAGCGACGTTGCTCGTACCGGTTGAGCTCTTCGTCGCGTCAACCGAGATCTCGTAGCCGCCCTTCACTCGAAGGGAGGACAACACAAAGCTGCACGTCGGCGCGATCACCGTCTTGGGCGGCGGCGGCGGCGGCGGCTGGCATGCGTCCACGCGCATCGTTCGCGGCGCGAGGGTATACGGTCTGCCCTTCGTATCGCTGGCGTCGAACGCGTAGTCGCCGGATCTGGTGGTGGTGACTGTCCATGCCGACGCGGTCAACTCACCGGCCGGCTGGCCGTTGATCGCCACGCTCACCCGCTGCACGCGCGCCATGTCCTTGCTGCTGGCCCTCACGGTGGTCCGTATGTTGCCCGTGGCCGGATCGCACACCCGGTCAATCGATACGGTCACCGGCTCACCAGGGATCTCTGTGACCGACATGAGCGACAGGTTGGAACAAACCATCGGCAGGATGAATGTGTAGATCTTGTAGTCGTTCGTCACGCGGAAGAGAAATGCCTTGAACGGCTTGGGGCCTGCCCATCTGACGGCTTCGAGCCTGCCCGGCGTGCGGACTCGTTTCCCGATGTTGGGCCGGTAGGCCATCCACAGCAGGGTTGATCCCTTCCGGAACTCGCATTCCACGATGACGCCATCGGCTGGTGTCGCCTCGTCGCAGAAGCCGCCCTTTACTGAAGCGCCGGCCCCGGCGAGGGTCGCCAGCACGGCGTCCGCCGTTTCCGGAATGCCGCTCTCGGTCAGCACCAACCGGATGTCGTCCGCCATGCCCTTTCTTGCCGCCATCTGTTTCAGGTTGGCGGCCGATCTCAAGGGTGGCGCGTAGAACGCCGTCGGCCCGCCGAGATGAGTGGCCTCGTGCATGGCACCCGTGCTACTGCCCTGCCCGGCGGCCCCTGATGCCAGCGCGAGTCCCGCAACGACCGCGACGGCACCAACGGTACAACGACGACGAAGCACACCTATCATTGCTGACCTCCTTGTGAATACGGCATCTGGATGAGCCACCCGACGGCGCCGTTTCGGCGGCCAATCGATGCTTGCCCGGAACCTGCGACCCTCAACACTGCCGACACGGTCGCGCCACTTGTCCTTCCGCAACATGCTAGATGCGAAGAGTGACGCCGTCTGTTCACTTATGCACACGCCCCCGTCAGCTGGATCTTCCTGTGGCGCGGGGCGGCGGAGCCACAGTGTTCAACAGTGAACAGACGTCCGTGCTCCGCTTCGGCATGCTGGCGTCAAGCAGGAACGCGAAGGACACACGACATGCTGCCGGCTCGAATCCGATCACTCTTCCGCGTCGCACGGCGCCTGGCTACCCGGCTGACAGCCACGCGGCGACGGCGTGTCGTGCTCCTCGGTGCGGCGATCTTCCCCGTGGCGCTCGTGCTGCTGACGGGCGCGTGGCTGGTCCACCACGTCTACTTCGACCGTTCCGGCGTGCCGGACCTCGAGCCGTTCATCCGGTTCGAGCCTCCCACCACCGGCGTCGTCAACGACGTGCACGGCAAGGCGCTGATCGAGGTGGCGTATGAGTACCGCCGAGTCGTCACCTATGACGAGGTACCGACCGTCCTGCGCCAGGCCATCATCGCCGCCGAGGACAAGCGCTTCTTCTCTCATTCGGGCGTGGACTACAGCGCGCTGCCGCGGGTGATCCAGAAGATGGCGGCGCGCTCGTTCAGTGAATGGTGGAAGGGCGGCCATGGCTTGCGGCTGCTCCTGCCGCAAGGGGGTTCCACGCTGACGCAGCAACTGGTCCGCGGGTACTTCCTGCAGACGCTGACGAGCCGGCCGGACGCAGACGTGCGGTTCCACGCCGGTCTGGCCCCAACCCGGCTCCTCTCCGTGGTCCTGGGCGCGTCAGCCGTGAACAAACTCCTGCGAAAGATGGAAGAGGTCCGCCTCACGCTGTGGCTCGAACAGGAGATGCGCAGGCGATATGGATCGCAGGAGCGGGCCAAGCGCGAGATCTTTGCGCGCTATGCCAGCTTCATCTATCTGGGCAACGGCCGCTACGGCTTCGCCGCCGCCTCCGAGTATTACTTCGGCAAACCCCTGGCGAGCTATACACCGGCCGACGCGGGCAACGCCGCGCTGCTGGCGGCGATCAGCAAGTCGCCGCGCGACTACGCCCCGGTGGCAGGCAACCGGCGGACACTCGCTCGCCGCAATCAGATCCTCGGCCTCATGGCGCGCAGCGGAGCCATTCCCGAAGAACTGGCGAAGCGCTGCCAGGGCGAACCCATCCGCGTCGTGGCGCTGAGCCCGATCAAGACCGATGCACCGGCAGCGGTCGAGCACGTCCTCGACGAACTGACCCGGCGCGGCAAGAGCGGCGTCGGCGTCGAAGACCTGTTCCAGGGACGGATCGTCGTCCGTTCGACCATTGACGTGCGCGTGCAGACGATCGTGAACGAAGCGCTCGAGCACGGTCTGGCGAGCTACGAGAAGCGGCATCCGAAGATGAAGGGGCTGATCCAGGGATCGGTGGTCGTGCTCGGCAACGCGGAAGCGGCGATTCTGGCGGAGGTCGGCGGGCGGCAGGTCTACCGGGATCGCGATACGCGCTACTCCGACTACAACCGCGCCACCGGTTCGCTGCGCCAGCCGGGCTCCGCGATGAAGCCGCCCGTGTACCTGGCCGCGTTCGAAGCCGGCCTGGATATAGACACAACCGTGCCGGACGAGCCGATCGAGGTGCCGCTCGGAAACTCCGGCGGCGTCAAGTGGATCGCCAACTACGACAACCAGTTCAAGGGCCCCATCCCGATGCGCCAGGCCCTCGCCGAGTCGCGCAATGCCGTGGCCGTGTGGATCACTCGCGAGATTGGCGTCGGCACGGTGATCCGGATCGCCCACGAGATGGGGATCCGATCGCCGCTGCAGCCGTATCTGTCAACGGCGCTCGGGGCGTCAGAGGTGCGGCTGCTCGAGTTGGCGGACGCCTATCGCGCCATTGCTTCGGGCGTGCTGGCCGAACCGCACGTGATCGAGAGCGTGACCGACGTCTCCGGCAACCTGTTGTACGGCGCGCCGCTGCGCGGGCGTCAGATTGACTCCGACGCCCTGCGGTTGATTCAGGAAGGGCTCAGGGGCGTCGTGCGTCTCCCTGATGGCACGGCCCACAGTCTCGATTCCCGGGATTTTCCGGTCCCGGTGATGGGCAAGACCGGAACGACGAGCGATTTCCGCGATGCGCTCTTTGTGGGATCCACCTACGGGGCATCGGGGATCACGGTGGCGGTCCGGATCGGCTTTGACGACAATCGCCCCCTGGGAGGGAGCGAGACTGGCGGGCGCACCGCGTTGCCGATCTTCCGCGAAATCATGCTCCGCATCTACAAGGACCAGCTCGCCGGAAAGGCGCCGCACTTTCCCCGCGAGATCGAGGACGGGATTGACAAGTACCTGGCGCTGCTGGCGCCGGCGGAGGCGAGCGGCACCGCGCGGCCTGGAGCCTCCCCTGCCGCGACGCCCCCAGGAGCAGTGTCCGCCAAGGCTCAGACTGGCCGGCCCAAAGCCGCGCCGATGATCGACAACAAGACCGCAGTGTCGCCTCTGCTCGAGGCAATTCGCGAGAGGCCTCATTAGCGGCCTCCATCGGCACAGACGCCCTGACGGTCATTCGACGCGACGTCGTCGATCTCGCACGCGCGCCAACCGGTGTACACAAGTGGACAGACCTTCGTGGGCGTCACTGCTAGTCTCATGGTACGGAAGTAACGGCGGGACGTAGACAACTGTCTGATTTCACGTGGGTGATCAACATGCTCTGGACAATCTTCGTCATTCTGCTCGTCTTGTGGTTCCTGGGACTGGTGACGTCCTACACGATGGGTGGGTTCATCCACATCCTTCTGGTGGTGGCCGTCGTCGCGTTGCTGATCAGGGTGATTCAGGGACGCCGGATCGCGTGATGTCGAGGAAGGCCGCCAGGATTCATCCTGGCGGTTGTTCTGCACGTTCGATTCCGGGGGAGCGAACTCAACGAGAAACGGTCGGGTGGGCGGCGCCCGGAGTCTGCGTCAGACGATAGCAGTCTGCGTACAATTGGGCGAGCTTGCCCTTGACCACGGGGTTGGCCCGGGCGAGGTCCGAGGTAATCTCATCGCGGCGAGCGATCACGGCCTGTAACGAAGATGCCGCGTCCTGGTTGGCTGGACGCGCAATCGCGCCTCTCACGGCGTCGAAGAACGGCGTGGCCAGCTGGGCGGCGAGCCCGTAGTTATCTCGGTTCGCTTCATAACTCATCATCCCGAGTTGGACCTCGAGTCCAGTCAACATCAACTGCTGCGTGAGCCGCTCCTGTTCCGCCCGCGCGTCGCGGGCATTGAGAGAGGCGGGCACGTACCCCAGCAGGAACGTGCCCAGCAGGACGAGAGCGCCGATCCCGAGTCGCTTTGGTACCGAGACGGCCACGTGCCCCTCCTCGACTTACGCCGTTGGCTGGGTGCCGGCAGATCGGCGCCGCAGCCGAAGGTACCCGACGCCCAGGAGTCCCGCGAGGAGAAACGCCGCCGCCCACTGCGGTAGCGTCGGAACGGGGGTGGTGCTGCAGCCGCCGATCGTGTTGCCGCCGGAACCAGGCATCGACACCGCGCCTGTTGCACCGGTTCCAGCCAGGACACGCCCGGACACGGTGCCTCCCCCCACGGTGATGCTCGCGTCCGAGATGACGGTGCCGATGAAGGACGTTCCATTGAGCGTTGCGGACGTGCCGACCCGCCAGTACACGTTGCACGGATTCGCGGTGCCGGTCACCGCTGAACTGGTGTTCATCGTGAGCGTGCTCGCAACGTTGAAGATGAAGATGCCCGATCCGTTGAGCGTGAGGGTGGTCGATGCCGGCAGGTCTGCCGCACCCAGTGAATAGACACCCGGGCCGATGATTCCGTTGGTACTCAGATTGTCATTCAACGTCGTTCCGCCCTGGCCGGCCAGGAAATCGTACGCCGTCTTGGCGTCCGTGTGCGCCTGCTGTACGACTCCATCAGCGGAGCGGTGAACCGTGTAAGGCGCAGCGGCCGTCGAAGGAGGAAAATTGTTGATGGTGGGAGTCGGGTAAGAACCCACGTCGCCGCTGACCACCGTGCCGGATCCTGTGGACCCGGTCACGGCCGAGTTCGCGAGTACGCCGAACTGGCCCGCAGTTCCAAGTGTCGGGGCCACCTGGGCCAGTGCGGAGGACGAACCGACGAGCAGCGCGGCGGATGCCACACTCACAACCAGGCTGAAGCATAGACGCTTCATGTTGCATCTCCCTGTTCCGACGTACGTCGCGGAGTATCAGGTCCGGCCGATATCGGATCGGCGCTATTCGTTGTGACTATATGGCAGCGCCGCGGCACCGGCTGTTCCCTATTGAACATCCCGATCCCGAGACGGCTGGGTATATTCCGTCCGCGCCGTGTCTCGATCCAGGAGGTTCGACGTGCCGACGGACACTGTCCACAGCCCGACCCGGGCCGCTAGTTTCGCCCTGCGAGCGACGGCCTGGAGCCTGGGTTCGTTCGGCCTTCTGCGCCTCCCCTGGTTCGAGACACACGCGCTGCTGCCTCTTACCCGACTTGAGTCACGGCTCGCGGTGACGTTTTGTGGAGCCCCCGCCGGCTCCATCGACGTCACTCTCTCGTGCAGCGGCGCCGATGCGCTGGCGATTTGTGCTGGCGCCATCCTCGCGTACCCAACCAGTCGGCGCATGCGGCTGGCCGGAGCCGGCGGCGGCCTGATGCTGGTCCTCGGCCTCAACACGCTGCGCATCGGCACGCTCGGCCGCGTCGCCGTCTCGCCGGTGTGGTTCGAGATACTCCACCTCTACGCATGGCCCGCGGCGCTCATCCTCGCCGTCGCGGCGTACGTCTTCGGCTGGATGCGCCGCGCAGACGGCGACACCGGAGACCGGAATCATGTTGGCGAATCCGTCACGCGCGTCACGCCGCCGGTCGCGGCGTTCTCCTCGGCCCGCCTGACGCCGCGCTTCATCATTGTCGCGGGGGCGTTGCTCTTTCTGTCTACCGCCGCGTCGCCGCTCTACGTCGAGAGCGCTGGCGTTCTCGCGGTGGCTGCCTTCATCAGCCGTGCAGCGGCAACGGTTCTCTCTGTCTTCGGCGTTGAGGCTCATGCTGCAGTCAATGTGCTGTGGACATCCAGGGGCGGTTTCGAGGTGACCCAGGAGTGCATCTCCACGCCGCTCATCCCGATCTACCTGGCGGCGGTCATCGCCTATGCCGGCACGTGGCGCCGGTGCGCGCTGGGTCTGGCCGCCGCGGCACCGCTCTTCATCGGTCTCGGCATCGCCCGGCTGCTGGTGGTGGCACTCCCGGCCGCACTGGTGGCATCACCGTTCTTCCTGATCCACGCGTTCTACCAGCTGCTTCTCGCCGCCGCGGTCGTCGCCGCCGCCGCGGTCTGGCGTCACGGCGCCGGCGGCACAGGCGCGCGTCTGGCACTGACGGGCATGACGCTGGGCGTGCTGGTCGCATATCTGCTCGGCGTACCGTACGCGCACGTCCTGACTCGCGCGGCGGAACTTGTCGGCGGCGCTGTGCCTGCTGGTGTTGGGGCAGGCAAGCCGCTCGACGATCCGCAGGGCGCCGTCATGCTGCTTCCCGCCTTTCAGGTTGGCCTCTTCATGGCGGTGTGGGTCGCGGCCTTCGCCGCCATCGGGTGGAGACGATTGATAATCGGCCTGGCACTCCTCGAGTTCGTCCAGATGGCGACCTTTGTGGCATTGCGCCTCCTTGCCAGCCGTTCTGATCTCACGCTCCACGTCCGCGACGTGCGCGCGTGGGCGGTGATCGGCCCGCTGCTCGTCGTCCTGGCCATCGCGAACATCGACTGGCTGCTTCGCCGGCCCGTGCGGGCCGGGGCGGCGGAACGCGACGGCACGGCTGATGCGTCACGGATCGGTTGATTGGGATGGCAACAGATGACCCGTCGAGGCGTTCGCCTGGCGCGGATGTCGCGTCTGCGGCAATCGCGACGCTCTGGGCGGGGTACCTCGTGGTTCTTCCCTTCCACCGTCTCTGGGTTCTTCCGTGGCTGGGCGTCAAACTCCAACCCCCTGAAATCGTGTTGGTGTTACTGGTCGGCGCCTCGGCTGTCATGTGGTTGCGGGGAAGCGTGCAGTGGCGGTTCGCCCTTACCGATGTTGCGGCGGCCGCATGGCTCGCCGCCAACGTGCTGGCGTATGCGTGGTCGAGCGAGCCACGCAGCCGAGACGGGCTCATCGAAACTTTGGGGGCTGTCTCTCTGACCGGTCTCTACCTCGTCGTGCGCCTCACGGCGACACCGCGTCTTCTCGATCGCTTTGGCGACTGGTTCGGGTACTCGGCCGCCGTCGCCGCGGCGATCGGGATCGCCGGCAGCCTTGCGTCATACGCCGGCCTTGCCAATCGACTGGCGACCGTCGCGCTGACGCCTGTTCCCTACCTCGGACACGCTGCCCGGGCGCAGGCGCTCACTGCCGGCCCGCAGATGCTGGCGAGCATGATTCTGATGGCGGTTCCCCTGTTTGTCGCGAGCAGAATGAGGCAGGGATGGCGGCGCCGCGATCGTGCGCTCGTCTTCTTGCTGGTGCTGGGTCTCGGCGCCACGTTCTCGAAGACCGCGATGTGTCTGGCTGCCGCTCTAAGCGTGATGTGGGCGTTGGCTCAACCGATCCGGCGGGGACCCCGACCCCACCGCCCACGCGTGCGGCTGGGGCTGGCTGTCGCAGTGTGTGTGATCGTGGCATCCGTCTTCACTTTGGGATCGCACGTGATGGTGCTGCGGGGAACCGCCATCGCGAACATGAGCGCGGCTCAACTGGTCGGCGGCACGCCGCTCGCGTCGTTTCGGTGGCGCGACGACAACTGGGTCGTGATGCCGACGACGTACCTCTTCAACAAGCGCGCCAGCCTTCTCGCGATTGAACGCTCGTGGCCTGCAGGTGTTGGGCCCGCAGGTCAAGAGGCCTTCACATCCGGTCTGCAGCGCGAGGGTCGGTTTCCGAGCACGATCTGGCTCATCACCCCTCACTCGACCTACCTGAAGCCGGTGGCCGAACTCGGGGCAGCGGGACTTGCGGCTCTCCTGTTGATCCTGATCGCGGGCGGCTCGACGATCCGCCGTCTGTTGGCCGGATCCGCGCTTCTCCGGTGGGAGGCCGCTGCCTACGCCGGAGCCGGAACGGCGTTCCTCATCGAGGCGATCTCGACCGATCTGCTGAACTGCAGGCACTACTGGCTTCTCTTTGCGGTGATGGCTGCGCGGCTGGACGTGCACACGCCAGGTGTGAAGGGTCGGGTTCAGGAACGGTGACGCGGCGCCGGCGCTCCCCTCTCATCCCGCGGCCGCAGCGTCCGGCTTCACGACGATCGTCGCGAGTAAATACCCATGTCGCCGCACGGCTGGCCAGTGGCGATCGAGAAAGGCGAACGGCCAGACGAGGGCGCCAGTGACCGTCGCGAGCGGCCGGCACCACGCATGACACGCGAGATCAATCATTCTGAGCCAGCCCGGAACAAACAGAATCGCCGTTTCGGCAACCACCTCGAGGCCGGCCCGCTCGAGCATCTTCCTCAGGGCACGGCGGGAGTAGGATCTTTCGTCGCCATAGGCATAGAGCCCCATAGCCTGGAGCGCAGCCACGAAGACGGGCCGGAGAAACGGATCGTAACGATTCGGCACGCCGACGATGGCGCGCCCGCCCGGCTTGAGCACGCGAGCCATCTCCTCAATCGCCCGTTGGGTCTCGTCGAAGTGCTCGATCGTTCCCATGGAGTAGATCGCGTCGAAGCTCGCGTCGAGGAAGGGCAGCTCGCGAAGATCGGCCACCGTGCCGTGACAACCGTTCGGCTTGCGCTCGAAGGCGGCGCGAGCCCGGATCACGGTGGGCTCGGAGATGTCGATGCCGTAGACGCGGGCGCCCTGCTCGCCAGCCCAGACCAGGATACGCGTGTTTCTGGCTTCGTCCCAGAGGTCGGTCTTGAAGAGGCTCAGGCCCTTCAGCGACGGAAAGTGATCAGTGAAGAGACGGCGTTCGTTGTCTGCGTAGTACCGCGTCGAGGCTGCCCCGCCCAGGTCGGGAAACCGGTCGCCCAGGTCGGCCCAGAAGCGCCGATACCGCTTGGCGGGCGTCAGACGGACAGGCTTGCGTGCGCGTCGCCCGCGAGTGAGCACGGCACGTCCTCCCGGCCTGCCCCAGTCGCTCATAACTCAACGGGGCCGTGCGGCTGGCTCAGCCACCCGAGCCCATGACGCCAGGCCACCGACAAGGCTGCGACGACCGGAACCGCCAGGAATATCCCGGCGAGTCCACCTAGTTCGAAGCCGACGAGTACCGCGACGATCACGGCCAATGGATGCAGATGGACACCGTTTCCCATCAGGCGTGGATAGATCACGTAGTCTTCGATCACCCGCATGATCACGAGGAAACCGGTCGAATAGACCGCCAGCATTGGTGCGTGCAGTGCTCCGACGATGCCGGCGACGACGATGATCAGAATCGGGCCGACAAACGGAATGAACTCGACCACACCCGCGAGCACGCCGAGCAGGACCGCATACGGCAGACCGAGCGCTGCAAACCCGAGCCCGCAGACGACGCCGACCAGCAGGCACGCCAGAAGTTGCGCGCGAATGTAGGCGGCCAGCGTCGTGTTCAGCTCGTCGAACAGGTGGTATCCGCGCCCGCGAAAGCGTTCTGGAAGCGCGTCGAGGGTGGACTGCCTGAGACGCTCGGCATCTTTCAGGAGAAAGAATGACAGAACGGGAATCAACACCAGCCACGGCAGGTACGAGAGGATGCCGAAGCCGGCGACGAGCGAGTTCCGTACACCTTCGACGATGCGATCGCCAACGTCGCCCAACCCCTGGTCGACGCGTCGTCGCACTTCGATCGGCAGTCTCAACCGCTGGTAGTACCTCGACCACCCTCCCTGCCACGTGCGCAGTGACTGCGCGTAGCCTGGCGCCAGCGACGCGGCCTCATCGACTTGCTGGGACACGGTTGGAAGGAGAATTGCGGCTCCGCCCCACGCGACCCCGGCGATGATTGCGTAGATGATGCCGATGGCCACCCCTCGCGACAGGCGCGGCGGGATTCTCACGGCGCGTAACGGAACCTCGGCGGATTGCACGAGCGGGGCAATCAGGTACGCAAACAACATCGCGACAATCAACGCGACAGCAATGCGTTCCAGCCTGTAGAGCACCACGGCGCCGACGGCCACCGCAGTGATTGTCTGGACAAACCGGTACATGTTTCGGACGCCTCGATCGTGGACAGTACCTCTGGCGCCTGACGGCAGGCTGTTCCAAAGTGAACACGCCCGTACGTCGCATCGGCTGCACAATCAGGAGGTTGAAGGCGATGAGGGACAACACCATGAAGAACATCCTGCTGGCCGTCGGTCTCGCGCTCGTGGTTGCCGGTGCCGGCTGCTCGGGCAAAGTCAATCTTGAAAAGGTGCCGGTCGGCACCCAGATCGAAGTCACGCGACAGGACGGCGGCGTCGTCACCGGAACGCTCGCCGCACTCGACGATCAGAGCGTGAGCATCACTGTGGGGTCGGCCACTCGCGTGGTCCCTCGCGGTCAAATCGTCGACGTGCGCCTGGTGAACCAGACCCCAGGCCCGCTTCCCGCGATGGCGAAATTCCGCGAATTCACGGTCCCGGACGGAACCAGGCTCGCCGTCCGATTGGAGTCGCCGGTCGGTTCGGACTCAAGCCGCGTCGAAGATCCGGTCGAGGCGACGCTCACCAACGCGATACTGGTCGACGGCACAGAGGTCATTCCTGCCGGCAGCGTTGTCCGGGGCGCGGTCGTGGGGGTCCAGTCGTCCGGGAAGGTAAAGGGCCGCGGCACGCTGGCGCTCCTCTTCAGTTCGGTGTCGGTCGCGGGGCGCGACGAGCGGTACCAGATTGCGGCGCGCGTCAGCTTTCTGGCGCCCTCTGGGAAGAACAAGGATATCGCCACGATCGGCATCCCAGCGGCCGGCGGTGCGATTCTCGGTGCGATTTTCGGCGGCAAGAAGGGTGCCGCGATTGGCGGGGCCATCGGCGGAGGCGCCGGGACGGCCGTGACAATGAACCAGCGCGGTCCACAGATCCACCTGCCGCGCGGCACGGTGCTGTCGCTTGGCCTCGATCAGGCGGTCGACGTTCGCGTGCCGATCAAGAAGGGGTAGCCGAGTCGGTTCCCGACCCGCCGGCGGCCTGCGCGAAAGCAGGCCGCCGGCCCGGGTTCACTTCTTGATTGCGGCGCCGATGTCCTTGATAGCGTCGCCGGTCTCTCGACGGATGTGACCGACCGCCTCCTGCACCTTGCCGGAAGCCTCGTCCTTTCGACCCTCGGCCTTCAAGTCCTTGTTGCCGGTCAGATCGCCCGCCGCCTGTTTGGCCCGACCCTTCGCCTGATCGATCTTCCCGTCGCGTTCATCTTTGTTCCACATGTGCCGTCTCCTGTGTGAAGTTCTCCGTGATCTGCTGATGTGACCACCCGTCGGCGATCGTTTACTGTCTCCTTGGGTCGCCCGACAGGATGGTCAACTCCGTGCCGCGCGGCAGATCGAGCCGATCCCGTCCTTCGATCATGACCGTGCCGGCACCCCCACTCGCGCCAATCGCCGCACCGATGGCGGCACCTTTGCCGCCGCCGGCCACCGCGCCAATGAGCGCGCCGAGCGCTGCGCCAAGGACGCTGCGTTCCACGATCTTCTGGGTCTGGCCGTCGCGATTATCCACGCCGCCTTCTCGATTGACCCTGATCGTCTCTCCGCCTGGCGTGCGGACGTCCACGATGATCCCGTCGAACTGATACGAACGGCCGTTGCGAAACCGGATACTCTGCAGGTTCAGCATCATGCCCGCCCGTCCTCTCATGCGTCCCGAATCGTTCACGGAGGACACGCTCCCCTGGATCGCGGCGCCCGCATACTGTGACGGGCTTTGGGTGGTCATCGTAAAGGAGTCGCCCTCACGTGCATTTGCCGTGGTCAGGTCGTTGTCCAGCACCACGATGAAGCGTGTGCCATCCGGCACGCCGACATCGCGTCCCGGTCCGACAACGTTGCGGGTCGGGCCTGGAGTCCCGATGGTCTCGATGTTCCATCGGGCCTCATTCGACAGCCGCCGATAGGAGCTTCGAACCGTCACTGGTTGACGGAGCCGCTCATCATCGATGGTGCGCGTCATGTACAGGCTGCGGCCGTTGTTCATCGGATCGAAGGTCACCGTGAAATCACTGCCTCGATAACCGGTGGTCACCACCACCAGCCGTTCCCCCTCGAGAGTGGCGCGGGTGTTCATGGTTCGCCCAGCAGACCATTCTTCCTGGCGGTCCAGGCCGTCAGCTTCGAATGTCACGCGCGCGGCTCGCGTTGACGCCATCGTCACGCTGTTCGCATGGCGCTCGATCGCGATCTGATCGGGCGCCTCTAGCCGGGCCAGCAGGCTCTGATACGTCCGGTCCCTCTGGTCAGAAGGCACCGCGCTGGCAGCCCGTTGAGCGGCCCGCTGCGGATCGTCGCCCTGGTTGAGATCAAGCTGATAGGTGCCTGTCAGAAGATGGCGAAAGCCCGGGCGCTGGGCCGTCGCCGCGCTGGCACTCGCGACCAGCAGTCCAACCCCCAGAATCATCACGTGCCTGAAACGTTTCATCGAAGTCCTCCTCGGTAACGAACACACCGGCTCGAACATGTCGTCAATATCCCGAGCGTACCAGTGCGGCTGCTGGACGGATGTACAAGAACGCACAGGCCACCGGCTGGCCGCGGTCACCCGGCCTCCCCGGCACGATCATCTGAACCAGCCACGCGGGGGGGTGTTCCCAACGGCACATACGCGTATCAGCGATTGCCCTATCGTGGTTGGTACGAGTCGCGCGTCAACCCGAACGGTGCGGGGCGGCTGGATGAGCAGGCACGACGGGAAGATGAGCGTCGAGTCAGGGGCGCGCCCGGTCACGTAGGTGAGGCGGCTTGGTGGACGGGGTTGCCGGCGAGTGATACAGAGTTTGAAAAGAGGTGGGCAATGAGAGGCAATGTCTTGAATCGGATGGTCGGGGCGGTGGGAATCGGCGCAGTCGCACTGTTGGGATTGGGCGTCGCGCTCAACGCCCAGCCACAGCGGGGTCAGCAACAGCAGCAGGACCAGAAGGACAAGAAGCAGCAGGAGGCGAATAAGCGCGCCCAGCAGGCGAAGGATAAACAGGCGAAGGACAAGCAGGCGCAGGATCAACAGCAGGCTCGGGCGGCACAGCAGCAGCAGGCGCAGCGCAATCAGCAGCAGGCGCAGCGCAATCAGCAGCAGGCCGCGCGCAATCAGCAGCAGGCGCAGAATCAGCAGCAGGCTGCACGCGTCGCGCAACAGCAGCAGGCTGCACGCGTGACCCAACGGCAGCAGGTCCAGCAACAGAATGCGCGCGTGGCGCAGCAGCAGCAGGCTGCGCGGGATCAGCAGCTACAGCAGACGCGCGTGGCGCAGCAGCCGCGGTCGTTTCAGCGCCTCGCCCAGCCTGAGCAACAGAGGTTGATTGTCCAGCAGCAACAGCGTCTGGTGCAGTACGGAGCTGTTCTGAATCAGCAGACGCGCGTGGCGCAGGACCAGGCCGTCCAACTACAGCGGGCGAACCGCACGGCGCAGTACAACGTGCAACTACAGTACGTGGCGGGCCTCAATCAGCTGCGGGTGGGTATCCAGAGTCAGCGCAACTACAACTACGGCTCCGACCCGTACTTCTACACGCGCTCAACGTATCGTTACTCTCGTGGAGGCCAGTACTACGAGACGAATCAGTACGGCGTGGACCTGCTGCGGCAGGCGGTGAACTACGGCTATGACCAGGGTCTTCGCGCCGGGATGGCAGACCGGCAGGATCGCTGGGCCGGCAACTACCGGAACGCCTACGCGTATCAGGATGCGAACTTCGGGTACAACGGCTTCTACGTCGATCGCGGCGACTACAACTATTACTTCCGCGAGGGCTTCCGTCGCGGCTATCAGGATGGCTACGGCGGCCGCTATCAGTACGGCACGTATGTCAGCGGGAGAGGCACGATTCTGGGCGCCATCGCGGCGACCATCCTCAACTTCCAGTCGATTCGCTAGCCTCGGTGATGTTCTGAACCGGGCGTCCGGCCGCTGACGACATAGGCCAGTGGACCCGAGCGCCCGGGTTCCGAACTCCTCCTCGAAGCCGCACGACTGCGATGAATGCGCCCGAAATGACGCTGGCCCCACCACCGCGCCCGGGTCACTTCCCCGGAGGACACGGTGCGCCAGATCCCGTCCAACTGCTGGAAGCGGCACGCGCCGATGCCGATGCCGTTCTGAAGAGGCTTGCCTCCCGGGCAAGCGGGCTGAACCAGGCCGAAGCCGATTCCCGCTTGAAGCAGTTCGGGACCAATGAGATCGCACGGGAAAAGCCTCAAACGGCCCTGATGCGCCTCCTGCGAAACATCAAGAATCCACTGGTGCTTCTGCTCCTGGCGCTGGCCGCCCTGTCGTATCTCACGGGTGACCTGCGGGCGACGGTGGTGATTCTGGTGATGGTGGCGCTGGGCATCGTCTTGCGTTTCGTCCAGGAGATGCGGGCCGATCATGCAGCCGAATCGCTCAGAGCGATGGTCAGCAATACGGCGACACTGGTGCGGGACGGCAAGGAAGAGGAAGTCGCGCTCAAGCTGCTGGTGCCTGGCGACATCATCCGGCTGGCAGCCGGCGACATGGTCCCGGCAGACGTCCGGGTCATATCCGCCAAAGACCTGTTCCTGAATCAGGCGGCCCTCACCGGTGAAGCGGTGCCGGTGGAGCGAACGGCTGGCCCGGCACCAGCCAATATCGAGAACCCGCTCGATCTGTTCAACCTCTGCTTCCTCGGCTCCAACGTGGAGAGCGGCTCCGCCACCGCCGTGGTCATCCATACCGGGGACCACACCTATTTCGGATCGCTCGCCGCCAGGATTGTCGGGCAGCGGCAGCTGACCAGCTTCGATACGGGCGTCAACAAGTTCACCTGGCTGATGATCCGCTTTATCGCCGTGATGGTGCCGGCGGTGTTCCTCATCAACGGGCTGAGCAAACACAACTGGATGGAAGCGTTCCTGTTTGCCCTGGCCGTAGCCGTCGGGCTCACGCCCGAGATGCTCCCCATGATCGTGACGGTGAACCTGTCGAAAGGCGCGCTGGCCATGGCGCGCAAGAAGGTGATCGTCAAGCGCCTGAACTCGATCCAGAACTTCGGGGCGATGGATGTGCTGTGCACCGACAAGACGGGCACCCTCACCCAGGGCAGGATCGTGCTCGAAAAGTACCTGGACGTGTACGGCGATCCCAGCGAGAAGGTGCTGCACTACGGCTACCTGAACAGCTATCACCACACCGGGCTGAAGAACCTGCTGGACAAGGCGATCCTCGACCATGAGGAACTGAGAGCGCACCTGAAAGCGGACGAGAAGTACCGCAAGATCGACGAGATCCCGTTCGACTTTGTCCGTCGGCGAATGTCAGTGGTCGTGGAAGACGAAACCGGGTTGAACACGCTGATCTGCAAGGGCGCCGTGGATGAAGTGATGAGTGTGTGTACCCGGGTGGAAGTCAAAGGGGAGGTCATCGAGGTTCTGCCCGAGCACGACGCCACACGCCGACGGTTGGCCGACGACCTGAACAGTCAGGGCTTCCGGGTCGTTGCCCTCGCGTACAAGCACATGCCGGGCTCGTCAGATGATCCCGTGTACGCGGTCAAGGATGAATCGGATCTGATCCTGCTGGGCTTCCTGGCCTTCCTCGATCCGCCCAAGGACACGGCGACAGAGGCGTTGAGCCGGCTTCATCGCCTGAACGTGGAGGTCAAGGTCCTGACGGGCGACAACGAGATCATCACGGCCTACATCTGCAAGGAAGTGGGCATGCCGGTCGCGCACCTGCTGCTCGGCTCTCAAGTCGAAACGATGAGCGAGACGGAACTGGCCGACGCCGCCAGCCATGCCAGCGTTTTCGCGAGGCTGGTCCCGGCACACAAGGAACGCATCATCCGGGCGCTCCAGAGCAAGGGCCACGCCGTCGGGTTCATGGGCGATGGCATCAACGACGCCCCGGCCCTGAAGGCTGCCGACGTAGGCATCTCGGTCGACACCGCCGTGGACATCGCCAAGGAATCGTCCGACATCATCCTGCTGGAGAACAGCCTGCTGGTGCTGGAACAGGGCGTGCTCGAAGGCCGGCGGGTGTTTGGCAACATCGTCAAGTACATCAAGATGGCGGCCAGTTCGAACTTCGGCAACATGTTCAGTGTCGTGGGGGCCAGCGCATTCCTGCCGTTTCTGCCCATGCTGCCAATCCAGGTGCTGACCAACAACCTCCTGTACGATTTCTCGCAGACCACGATCCCGACCGACGAGGTGGATGCTGACTGGCTGACCAAGCCGCGCCAGTGGACCATCAGCAAGATCCTGCGCTTCATTCTATTTATCGGGCCGATCAGCTCAATCTTCGACTATGCGACATTTTTCGTGATGCTGTACGTCTTCGACTGCTGGCAGAATCCCGCCCTGTTCCACACGGGCTGGTTCGTGGAGTCGTTGTTCACGCAGACGCTCATCATCCATGTCATCCGTACCAACAAGATCCCGTTCATCGAAAGCCGGGCGAGTTGGCCGCTCATCCTCACGTCCGTGCTCATCGTCGCGGTTGGCGCCGGGCTGACGGTTTCGCCCCTGGCCAGCACGCTCGGGTTCGTCCCGCTCCCTCCCCTGTACTGGCTGCTGCTGGCCATCATGCTGCTGGGCTACGCCGTGCTGACGCAAGCGGTGAAGGCGTGGTTCATCCGCAGGTTCGGGGACTGACGACGGCGCCCGGCATCCCTTCCGTGCCGGTTGTCGCCGGAACAACGGCCTGTGCACCCTCGACAGGTGTGCAATGCGGGACAGCGCGATCGGCGCGCATACACGACACTGCTAGTGGCTGGAGGGCATGGACGGCTGCCTACAACGGGCGCCATCCCGTACGCGGGGCGTGTGGTCAAGGACCGCGGGCTGCCTGACGATCGCGTCGAAGGCTGTAAACGGAGGTCGGTATGAAGATGATCTTTCGGCTGGTCCTGCTGATCGCAGTCGTCGCAATCGGGGCGTGGTTGATGGGGTTCTGGTCTCCCGCTGACGTGATGGCAGGCCGCTGGGGCAGCGCCACAACCACAGCGGGAACGATCAACACCGGAACCGCCGGTGATCGCCTGAAGCAGTTTGATGAACAGGCCGTACGCGCCGCACGGAAGGTGGAAACCTTCGCCCAGGAGGCCGGCCTGAGCGGGAAGATCAAGTCGAAGATGGCGCTGGACGATCTCGTGCGCGCGCGAACGATTGGCGTCTCCACGGCCGGCGGCGTCGTCACGCTGACCGGCACCGTCCGATCGATCGCTGAGCGCGACCAGGCGCTCAAGCTCGCGCGAGACACAAACGGCGTCACCCGAGTACTGGACCACCTGGTGGTGGTGCACTGAGGCCTGAATCACACATGTGTGATCGACCTTCCTATATGAGCGTCAATACGCAGGAGGACGAACAATGAACGGACAGGATAGACAGACTCACGACTTTCGATTCCTGGCAGGACTCGCGATGGGCGGGGTCGTCGGCGCGGGACTGGCGCTGTGGCTGGCTCCGCGGGCGGCCGCGGAGATCAAGGCGCGGGCTGTGGACTCGGCGAAGAACCTCGGCGACGCGGTTTCCGAGCGTTATCGGGAGGCAAAGATCCGCGCCACCGGAGCGGTCGACGGACTCACCCGCAAGGGGCAGGGGGTTCGCGACGATGTGTGTGACACCGTTGTGCGAGGTGCGAGGGACGTCGAACGTGGTGCGAAACACGTCGAGATCGCCGCACAGGATGTTCAGCGTTACGCGGCCGACGCCAAGACTCCGAGGGTTGGTTAGGTGAAGACGCTCCGCGGGTAGACAACAGGCGGTGACGGTCTGACCGTCATAATGAGGAGAAGATCGATGATTACTATCTTGGTCGTGATCGCGGTACTGATGCTGCTCGGCGCGTTGCCAACCTGGCCACACAGCCGCAACTGGGGATACGGCCCAAGCGGCGGCATCGGACTCGTCGTGTTGATCCTGGTGATCCTGCTGCTCACGGGCCGGCTGTGACAGCTGACTGAAGACTGGTCGGGTTGGGATCAGCGGCCTCCACCAAGCCGCTGATCCAGCCCGCCAACGCGCGTCAAGAAGAACGGGCGTACCGGCTCACGATCGAGCCTGTTGAGTGAAGCTGAACGCGAAGCCCTGAGGCGAGTTGATCCGCCGCTCCCGGGCGGTGTGCTGCTCGTGCAGCTCTTCGCAGGCCTTGCAGCGCACGGCAAACGGGAGCGCCTGCAGCCGCTTTTCCGAGATCTCACCATCGCATTCGGTGCAGTAGCCGTACTCACCGGCCTCCAGCCGAACCAGCGCCTCGCGAAGCCGCTGGAGCGTCTCTCCCTTCATCTGGATCAGGGCGACCTCGATATGCTCCTGGATGTCGGCTTCGGCGTGCTCGGTTTCGTCGAGCCCGTCGCCTGCCCCGCCGGAGGGCACGCCGCGGACCCGGCAGCGAAGCACATCTTGCAGCTCGCGCTGCCGGTCTTGCAGCATCACCTGCAGGTCCTTGTGCCGCGCCTGATTCGGGCGGGGAGCGGCGGCGGCAGTTCTCGTGGTGGTCGTCATGGCTGGGCCGTCCTTTCCTGAAAACGCGGTTGAGTAACTGCAATAGGATGCGCGCTCCTGCGGCGGCTGTCTGTCCAATATTGGACACGTCTCTTGACCCTGTTCCGTTCGGCACAGCGCGGCTTGCCGCCGTACGCCACACTGTCGCCATGCGGACATTCCTCAATGGCCTGGCGACTCTTGGCGAGGTCACCCTCGTTGCGCTGGCTGTCCCGATCGCCATCCTGGTGATTGGCGCGCCCATCGTGCTGCTCGTCAGGGTCGCGCTCGAAGTGGTGCTGGCACTATGAGCCCGCATGGTGCTGACCGGGGCTGCTGCTCCCGTCGGCGACGGCTCGAGTGCCCCGTCGGAGGAGCCTGGATGAACCGAATGAGAATTCTGGCAGTCGTGCTGATGGTGACTGGCGTGCTGGGATCCGCGGGTACCGCCGAAGCGCAGACGACGTCACTGGTGCCACCGGAGACGACTCCCATCGTCGCCGACACGATCGCCCCGCCTCCGGTGCCGCCGGCGGAAAAGACGGTCCGCAAGAGCTTTCTTGTCCCGGCCCTGGAGATTGTCGGATTCGACGCCCTCTTGAATCGGTTCAACTACTACACCACCGACAAGGTGGTCTATGGCATCAGCGTTGCTTCGATCCGGAGGAATGCCACGCACAAATGGATCGTCGACACCGATCCGTTTGCTATGAATCAGTTCTACCACCCGTACCAGGGATCGCTCTACTTCGGCTTCGCGCGATCGGCCGGCCTCAACTACTGGACAGCTCTCGGCTATACCTTCGCCGGCAGCATGCTCTGGGAGATCGCGGGCGAGACCGGCCCGCCCTCATATAACGACCAGATCACCACCGGCTTCGGCGGGACGTTCCTCGGCGAATCGCTCTTCCGGACGGCGAGCCTGTTGCTGGAGAGAGGAAACGGTAACGTCGGGTTCTGGCGGGGGCTTGGCGCGGCGTTGATCTCTCCGGCCACCGGCTTCAATCGTCTTGCCGGCGGCGAGCGGTTCGACGAGGTCCTCCCGAGCCGCGACCCGGCTCTGTTCGCGCGTTTGCGGCTCGGCGCGAGCCTGAGCGAGAAGGTATCCCAGGAGGGCGTCTCGCAGACTTTCAAACGCAAGGAGGCCATCGCGGACTTTCAGATGTCCTACGGGCTCCCTGGGAAGCCCGGTTATCGCTATACGCGCCCGTTTGACTACTTTGACTTCCAGTTCACGGCTGTCAACACCAGTGCGTTCGAGAACATCATGAGCCGAGGCCTCCTGGCTGGAACTGACTACGCGGTGGGCGATGCCTATCGCGGGGTGTGGGGCCTCTACGGCAGCTACGACTACATCACGCCGCAGATCTTCCGCGTGTCGAGCACGGCCCTCGGTCTCGGCACGACGGGCGCGTGGCGGATCGCTCGATCGGTGCAGTTCCAGGGCACGCTGCTGGGCAGTCTCGGATATGGCGCGGCGGGCGTCAGCCACAGCAGCAGTGCCGAACGCGACTACCACTACGGCGCCACACCACAGGGGCTCCTCGCGCTCCGCCTGCTGTTTGGCGGCATCGCCAACCTCGACATGACGGTGCGCGGGTACTACGTCAGCGGCACAGCCTCCACCGAAAATCGAGGGTCGGAGCAAATCGCCCGCGGGGACGCGGCGTTGACGGTGCGCGTCTACCACCACAGCACGGTCACGCTCAAGTACGTCGCATCCCGCCGGGACGCGTATTATCCCAACCTGCCAGATCGACACCAGACGATTGGGGCGTTCAGTTTGCTCTACGGCTACATCAGCAGCGGTCACAAGTTCGGCGCCGTCGAGTGGCTCCCGAAGGATGCGCCGGTGCGCTAAGGCGATCTCCTCCCACGCAACCATGGCGGTCGCGCGCGATGAGGGTCATTGCGGGCGCGGGAATGACCGGGATGGACCCGGGGCCCCACCACGGCAGAAGCGTCGGGGACCCCGCCGAAAAGTCGCGTCGCGTCAGTCGTGCAGCACGATGCTCAGCAGGGAGTCGTTGACCTTGAGTCCGCCGTTGTATTCGATGAAACCGAGCTTCCTGAACTTGTTCATGAAGAAGTTCACGCGCGAGCGGGTCGTGCCGACCATTTCCGCGAGCATCTCCTGCGAGATCTTGGGCAATACCCGATGCGGGGCGTCCTGCTTGCCATAGCGGGCGAGCAGGAGCAGCGTCCGGGCCAGCCGTCGCTCGCTGGAATTGAACAGTTGATCCACAAGATCGGCCTCGACGCGAATGTTGCGCGACAGGACATAGGCCAGGAACCGATCCGAGAGCTCGTGCTGGTCGTGAAGCAGCCGGAGCATCTTCTGCTTCTCGACGACGAGGAGCGAACTCACACTTGTGGCAGTCGCGGTCGCCATCCGGAGGACCTGTCCCGCCAGGGCCCCTTCACCAAAGAAATCCGCCGGCCCCGCCATCGCCACAATGGCTTCCTTGCCTTCGTGGGAGAGGACCCCGAGCTTCACCGTGCCTTTCTGAATATAGAAGACGCTGTCGCAGGGTTCGCCCTGCGAGTAGACCACGTCGCCGCTCTGACGAGTGACGACCTTCCCGGCGACGCCTCCCGACTCGAGGAACGCACGGATGTCGAATGGTCGTTGCTTCGGCGGATTGACGCGAGTTTGATGCTTGACCATCTAACGCTCCCGGCACTCAGCCCTTCGTCCCCATTTCCCAGAACGCCCGGCGCTGTTTCTTGCCAGAACCGCCCTGAATAAGCCCACGCAGCCTCACCGAGGAACCGATCTGTTCAAACCGTCCAAATCACCGAGGGGTATTTTAGCATGACGGGGGGGGAGGGCAATTCCCCCGGCCAGCCGCGTCCACCCCGTTCGTCCTTCTCGAGCTGGCCGCCCCTGGCGCACCGGAACGAGGACACCTGCCAGATAACCCGGATATCGTCTGAAGCCGTAAAATGACGGCATCCCGACCAACAGATCCAGACCGAGGGAGCCCAGACCGTTACAGTCGGACGCGCCGGAGCCTCAACGCGTTGGCGACGACCGACACCGAACTGAAGCTCATGGCCGCGGCGGCGATAATAGGACTCAGCAGGACGCCGAAGAACGGATAGAGGACGCCGGCCGCGACCGGAACCCCGATCGCGTTGTAGACGAACGCGAAGAAGAGATTCTGCTTGATGTTCCGCATGGTCGCCCGGCTGAGCCGCCTCGCGCGAATAATGCCGCCGAGGTCGCCCCTGACGAGCGTGACGCCCGCGCTCTCCATCGCGACGTCGGTACCGGTTCCCATGGCGATGCCGACGTCGGCCTGGGCCAGGGCCGGTGCATCGTTGATGCCGTCGCCGGCCATCGCGACAATGCGCCCCTCGCGCTGAAACCGCTTGATCGCTTCGGCCTTCTGATCCGGAAGCACCTCCGGCACCACTTCGTCGATGCCGAGTGCGCGAGCCACGGCCTCGGCTGTCGTGCGGCTGTCCCCTGTCAGCATCGCGATGCGAAGGCCCTCGGCCTGCAGTTGGCGAATGGCCCCTGGCGTCGTCTCCTTGATGGGATCGGCGACTCCCACCAGCCCGGCGACCCTGCCGCTCATCACGACGAACATGATCGTCTGGCCGTCAGCCCGGAGACCTTCGGCGCGAGGCCCGAGGGCGCCCGGTTCGAGTTTCATGTCGCTCAACAGCGCCAGATTGCCCAGGGCGACATCCTGTCCACCAACCCGGCCTGAAACGCCTTTGCCGGTGCGCGATTCAAAATGATCGGCGTCGACGAGTTGGAGATGGCGGGTCTCGGCGCCGGCAACGATGGCCGCAGCCAGAGGGTGTTCGCTCCCGCGCTCGAGCGACGCCGCCGCCGTGAGCAGGAGAGATGAGTCCGAGCCGTCCACCGACTCAACCGTGACCAGCTTGGGTTTCCCTTCGGTCAACGTTCCGGTCTTGTCCACGACCAGCGTGTCGACCTTCCTCATGACCTCGATGGCTTCTGCATTCCTGAACAGCACGCCGGTTGTGGCGCCCTTGCCGGTCGCCACCATGATCGACATGGGGGTCGCCAATCCGAGCGCGCACGGGCACGCGATGATCAGGACGGCCACCGCGGCGATGAGCGCATGCGCGAGGCGCGGGTCCGGTCCGACCACGGCCCAGGCCGCAAATGTGACGATCGCTGACAGCACGACGACCGGAACGAAATAGCCGGCCACCACATCGGCAAGCCTCTGGATCGGCGCGCGGCTCCGCTGAGCGTCGGCGACCATTTGAACGATGCGAGCCAGCAGCGTTTCGCTTCCCACCTTGTCGGCCCGCATGACGAGCGCGCCCGTGCTGTTGATCGTTCCCCCTATCAGAGAATCTCCCTCCCGCTTTTCGACCGGGATTGGCTCGCCCGTCACCATGGACTCGTCCACCGAACTGATGCCTGTCAACACGACCCCATCGACCGGAACCTTCTCGCCAGGACGTACGCGCAGCCGATCGCCAACGGTGACCTCTGCCAGTGGCACGTCGACTTCGCTGCCGTCATCTTTCAGGCGGCGGGCCGTCTTCGGCGCGAGGCCGAGCAGGGCGCGGATGGCGGCGCCTGTCTGATGGCGGGCCCTGAGCTCGAGAACCTGGCCGAGCAACACCAGAGAGACGATGACCGCTGCAGCCTCGAAGTAGACAGCAACGGTTCCGTCGGCAGCGCGGACGGCCGCCGGGAAGATCGACGGCAGCAGCGTCGCGACAAGGCTGTACCCGTACGCCACGCCCACACCCAGCCCAATCAGGGTGAACATGTTCAAGTGCCTGGTCACCAGCGATTGCCAGGCGCGAACAAAGAACGGCCAGCCGCCCCAGAACACCACCGGTGTTGCAAGCAGCAGTTCCAGCCAACTGAGCATCCGTGGCGAGACCAGGTGCTCCAGAGGTTGCCCGGGAATGTGCTCGCCCATCGCCGCAACCAGCAGCGGCAGGGTCAGGAAGACGCTCACCCGGAAGCGACGGGTCATGTCAACCAGTTCCCCGCCCTCTTCCTCGGCGCTGCCAGACGGCGTTCGCGGTTCGAGCGCCATGCCGCAAATCGGGCAAGGCCCGGGCGCGTCTTTGACGATCTCCGGATGCATCGGGCAGGTGTATTCCCCAGCGCCACGGCGGCTCGCGAGAGGCTCGGCCGGCTTCGTCGTCGTGACATCCACGTACTGATCCGGATTCGCCGTGAACTTGGCGAGACAGCCCCGGCAGCAGAAAACAAAGGTGCGTCCGTGATGATCGATACGGTGCGGCGAGTCCGGCGAGACCGTCATGCCGCAGACGGGGTCCTTGAGAATCGTTTCTGTGGTCGTCGCGCGAGCGTGAGCGGTGTTCATCCGTGTGGCCCTCAAGAAGAGCTTACACGCCAATCTGGTCCCAGTTCACGGTGCAATTGCAAGAACTTCACCGGATGTGGCCTCCTTCGAGGTGACTCGTCCTGTGAGTGTGAGCAGAAGCCGCAGAAGCACCGCAGACCATTCGGCACCGGAGCGTGCGTTCTGCGTCCGGGAGCTTCTGTGAGGCTGTGCGGTATTGAACACGCCCGCCACCGTGATTGGACCGATGATCCATCGAAGGAGAATACCGATGACATTCAACATGATGGAGCATATGCAGGCCGGCAAGGACTCCATGGCGATGTGCCCCATGATGAAACAGATGGGCGGCATGAAGCACTAGGTGCCTCGGCCTCAGGCGATGATTCCTCGTGGGCCTGACCCCATGCACGTGGCGTTGCCCTGCGTCCTGACGATCAACGGCGGCTCGTCGACCATTCGGTTCGCGGTGTACGAAGCAGGCGACACACCGCGGCGGCTGCTTGATGGGAAGATCGATCGCATCGGATTGAGCGGCACGAACCTCATCGTCAACAATGCGACGGGGACACCGCCGGTTCCCCGCCGCCTTGCCGCCGCCGACCACCGCACTGCGGTGGGTTTCCTGTTCGATTGGCTTGAGGCCCAGCCGATCTTCGCGTCGGTCAATGCTGCGGGACACCGCGTGGTGCACGGCATGAAGCACGCCGAACCGGAGCGGGTCACGCCGAGATTGCTCGCGGAACTGCGCCGGATCTCGCCCTATGCCCCGGAACATCTGCCACGCGAGATCGCGATGATCGAAGCGTGCCTGCGGCGGTATCCGACGCTGCCCCAGGTGGCATGCTTCGATACGGCGTTTCACCGCTCGATGCCGCGGGTCGCCAGGTTGCTGCCAATCCCGCGGCGCTACCAGGCCAGGGGCGTCGAGCGTTACGGCTTCCACGGCCTGTCCTACGCGTACTTGATGGAAGAACTCGGCCGCCTTGATCCCGCGGCCACGAAGGGCCGCGTGATCCTCGCGCATCTCGGCAATGGCGCCAGCCTCGCCGCCGTGCGCCACGGCAAGAGCATCGAGACCAGCATGGGCTTTACGCCCACGGCCGGACTGGTGATGAGCACACGCACGGGAGACCTCGATCCAGGCCTGTTGTACTACCTCGCACACGCCGACCACATGACCGCGGGGCGCTTTCAGCAGATGGTGAACCACGAATCCGGTCTGCTCGGAGTATCGGGGACGAGTTCCGACCTGCGCGACCTGCTCGCCGACGAAGCCGTCGACGCGCGGGCGGCGGACGCCGTGGCGCTCTTCTGTTATCAGGCGAAGAAGTGGATCGGTTCCTTCGCCGCGGCGCTCGGCGGATTGGACACGCTCGTTTTCGCGGGAGGCATCGGCGAGCACGCACCGCCCATCCGGGAGCGGATCTGCGACGGACTCGGCTTTCTTGGCATCGAACTGCACCGGAAGCGCAATGCGGAGAATGCGCCGCTGATTTCACGGGACGCCGGTCGCGTCACCGTGCGCGTCATCCGCACCGACGAGGAACTGATGATTGCGAAGTCCGTCACCCGCGTCCTCAAGCTGGGCTCCACACGGAAGAGGTAAGCCGTGACCACCCGCACACTCGCGCCGGAACTGCTCTATCGGATGGATGCCTACTGGCGCGCCGCCAACTATCTGTCGGTCGGCCAGATGTACCTGTGCGACAATCCGCTGCTGAAGCGACCGCTCACGCTTGCGGATGTCAAGCACATGCTGCTGGGACACTGGGGCACGACCCCGGGGCAGAACTTCATTTATGTGCACTTGAACCGGGTCATCAAGAAGTACAACCTCAACATGATCTACGTCTCCGGCCCCGGGCACGGAGGCCCGGCGGTTGTGAGCAACACGTACCTCGAGGGCACGTACAGCGAGATCTACCCCGGCATCAGCCAGGACGAGGCGGGGCTGCGGAAGCTGTTCGTTCAGTTCTCATTTCCCGGAGGCATCCCCAGCCACGCTTCGCCGGAGTGCCCGGGCTCGATCCATGAGGGTGGTGAGCTCGGCTATTCGCTCAGCCATGCGTTTGGGGCGGTGTTCGACAATCCCGATCTCGTCGTCGCCTGCGTCGTCGGCGATGGCGAGGCGGAAACCGGACCGCTCGCCACGGCGTGGCATTCGAACAAGTTTCTCAATCCGGCCACCGACGGCGCGGTGCTGCCGATCCTGCATCTCAACGGCTACAAGATTTCCAACCCGACCCTCCTCGCCCGCATCACCCGCGAGGAACTGAAACAGTTGCTTCTCGGCTACGGATGGACGCCGCTGTTTGTCGAGGGCCACGATCCGGCGCGGATGCATGAGGCCATGGCCACGACGCTCGATACGGCGGTGGAGCAGATCATACAGATCCAGCAGGACGCCCGCGTCCGCGGCAACATCACGCGTCCGCGCTGGCCGATGATCGTTCTTGACTCACCGAAGGGCTGGACGGGACCGAAGATGGTCGATGGCCTGAAGGTTGAAGGCACCTTCCGATCACATCAGGTGCCGCTCTCCGATCCGGCCACGCATCCCGAGCACCTCAAGCAGTTGGAAGACTGGCTGAGGGGCTACCGGCCGCAGGAGCTCTTCGATGAGCAGGGCCGCCTGAAGCCGGAACTGGCGGAACTTGCGCCCACACGCGATCGACGCATGGGCGCGAATCCGCACGCCAACGGCGGCAGGCTGCTCCGTGATCTGCGGATGCCGGACTTTCGCGACTACGCAGTCGACGTGCTCTCGCCGGGAGTGCGCGGCATCGGCGACACGCATGTGCTCGGCCGGTTCCTGCGCGACGTGGCGAAGCTGAACAGTGAACAGCGGAACTTCCGGGTCTTTGGCCCTGACGAGACGCTCTCCAACGGCCTCGAAGCCCTCTTTGAAGTCACCAACCGCCAATGGGGCGCCGCGATGGTGCCGAACGACGAGTTCCTTGCTCCCACCGGGCGCGTGATGGAAATGCTCAGCGAGCACCAATGCGAGGGCTGGCTCGAGGGCTACCTCCTCACCGGGCGGCACGGGCTCTTCAACTGCTACGAGGCGTTCATCCATATCGTCGACTCGATGTTTAATCAGCACGCCAAGTGGCTCAAGGTGACGTCGCGCCTGCCGTGGCGACCGAAGATCGCCTCGCTCAACTACCTGCTGGCCTCGCATGTCTGGCGCCAGGATCACAACGGCTTCACACATCAGGATCCCGGCTTCATCGACGTGGTCATGAACAAGAAGGCCGAAATCGTGCGCGTGTATCTGCCGCCGGACGCGAATTGCCTGCTGTCGGTGATGGATCATTGCCTGCGCAGCCGCCACTACGTCAACGTCGTCATCGCGGGCAAACACCCGGCGCCGCAGTGGCTGGCAATGGACGCCGCCGTCGCGCACTGCACCGCAGGCATCGGCGTCTGGCCGTGGGCCGGCAACGACCAGGGCGTGGCGCCCGACGTGGTGATGGCCTGTTGTGGCGACGTGCCGACGCTGGAGACGCTCGCGGCAGTCTCCATCCTGAGGCAGCATCTGCCCGATGTGAGAATCCGGGTGGTCAACGTCGTCGACCTCATGAAGCTGCAGCCGCAAACAGAGCACCCGCACGGATTGAGCGACAGGGATTTTGACGAGATCTTCACGAGGGACAAGCCGGTCATCTTCGCCTTCCATGCCTACCCGTCGCTGATCCACCGGCTGACCTACCGCCGCACCAACCACGACAACATCCACGTCCGCGGCTACAAGGAAGAAGGAACGATCACCACCGCCTTCGACATGACGGTGTTGAACGATCTGGACCGCTTCCACCTTGTGATGGATACCATCGACCGCCTGCCGCAGACCGGTAACCGGGGGCTCTGTCTGAAGCAGCAACTCAAGGACAAGCTAGTCGAGCACAAGGCACACATCAACACATACGGCGAGGATCTGCCGGAGATTCGGAACTGGAAGTGGGACATCACGCAGGAAGCAGGTTGACGTTGATGCGGCCGTCCCGGCGCTTCAGACTTGTTGCGACCGTTGCGCGCTCCCCGATCGTCGGCGCATCAGCCAGTACACCGGTCCGCCCAGGGCGAACAGCACCAGGCCCCACAGCGAGGCTTCGCGGCCGGCGCCGACAATGGCCCACAACGAATAGAGCCCGGCAAACAGGCCGACGGCGGCCAACCCCGCGGTGCCGCGCCTGGCCTCTCCAAGACGGCCCAGCCACTGGAGGCGAAGGAGCGCCAGGCAGCAGACCAGATACATCACGAGGCACGCCGTTGTCGAAAGCAGCACCATGAAGGTGAACACCTTCACCGTCGTCTCGTTGGCGTTCAGCAGCACGAGGATGGTGACGAGCACGCTGCCGAAGACGAGCGCAAATACGGGCGTGTTCCTGCGCGAGGCCCTGGCAAAGACCTTCGGGAAGACACCGTCCTTGGCCATCACGTGCGGCACTTCGCCCTGCAGCAGAATCCACCCGGCCAGGGCGCCAAAGCCGCTGACTGCGGCCGCCAGCGCGATAACTGTGGCACCGGCCTGACCCCAGAACATCCGGGCCACGTCGGCGAAGGGAGCGTTGGAGGACGCGAGTTGGCTGGTGGGAAGCAGAATCAGGACGGTGCTGCACGACACCACGTAGACGAGGGCCGTGAACACGGTGCCAATCATGGTCGCCCGCGGAATCGTGCGCTCCGGGTTCTCGACCTTGCCGTCGGGGATGGTGGCCGACTCCAGACCCAGCATTCCCCACAGCGTCAGCGTGGCCGACGCCGTCACAGCGCTGACAGAGAACGGAACCGCGGCGTTCAGCGTCAGGCTGTTCAGCTTGACGGCAAAGAGCCCGACGGCGGAGATGGCCAGCAGCGGAATGACCTTCAGCACGGTGGTCACGCCCTGCACCCATCCCGCCGAGCGCACCCCGATGCAGTTCACCGCTGTCAGGAGCCACAGAAACACCAGGACGACAGCCGCGCTGACATGCGGGTCCGACGCAATGCGCGGGATGAAGGGCACGAGATAGCTGACGCTCCCCGTGGCAATCGCCGCATTTCCCACCCACACGCTGATCCAGTAACCCCAGGCAATAAGAAACGCCGGCATCGGACCGAAAGCCGCATGCGTGTACGCATACGGCCCGCCCCCTTTGGGAAACGCCCGGCTCAAGCGGGAGAAGACAACCGCGAGGGCAATGCCAGCGGCGGCGGTGAAAAACCAGGCGACGACGCTGTTCAAGCCGTAGGGGGCAAGCGAGGCTGGCAGCAGGAAGACGCCGGAGCCGATCATGTTGCCCATCACGAGGGCGATCGACATCCAGAGGCCCAGTTTTCTGACGGAAGGGGGTTTCGCCACCATCACATCTCCATGAAGAACAGACGCGAACATTGACAAGAGATGAGGCCCGGGTGGATCTTACACGGATATGTCCGCGTTGAGGGCCGAGCGGCACAGCGTTCTGCACAGCTGGTGCGTCCAGGCGGACTGGGACGCCCCCACCATCGTCGGCGGACGCGGCGCGCGTTTCTGGGATCAAGACGGCCGCATCCTGGTGGACATGAGCAGCCTGTCCGAGTGCATGAATCTCGGGCATCAGCATCCAGGCGTCGTTGCGGCCATCCAGGCGCAGGCGGCAACACTCTGCTATACGTCGGCCGCGTGGGGCGCTGAGCCGCGGGCGCGCCTGGCCGAGCGCCTGCTCGAGAAATCAGGATTCGAGGGCGGACGGGTGTTCTTTACACTCGGTGGCGCCGACGCCAACGAACACGCGGTGAAGTTCGCTCGACTGGCCTCCGGCTATCCTCTCGGCCTCATCATCACCCGGGATCGCGGCTACCACGGCGCCAGCTACGCGGCGATGGCCTTCAGCGGAGACAGCCGCACGGTGGCTCAAACGGACCCGACGCGGTACGGCGTCGTCCACGTGCCGCCTCCATACGCTTACCGCTGTCCTTTCAATTCCACATCAGAAGCCGACTGCGGAACCAGGGCCGCGGCGTCGGTCGGACGGACAATTGACGAGCACGAGGGCGCATCCGCCGTTCTGATGGAGCCCAACGCCGGCACCAATGGCATCGTCGCGCCGGATACGTTCTGGCCGGCCCTCCGGGAGGAAACACGGCGGCGCGGCGTCTACCTCATCGCCGATGAAGTGATGAGCGGCTTCGGCCGCTGCGGTGAGTGGTTCGCCTGGCAGCGGTACGGCGAGGCGGGACGGCCGGATCTGATGACGCTCGCGAAAGGACTGACCGGCGCGCACATCCCGCTTGCCGCCGTCGTGCTCTCGGCGGAGGTGGCCGCGAAGCTCGAGCGCCAGATGCTCGAGACGGGTCTCACCTACTGCGGCCATCCTCTTTCGTGTGCGGCCGGTGTCGCCGCAATCCAGGCGTACGAAGAAGAAGGACTCATCGAGCGATCCCGGAGCCTCGGGGCGTGGATGTTCGAGGCGCTTCGGGCGATGCAGACCAGGCACGCGGTCATCGGCGACGTGCGTGGAGGTCACGGCCTCTTTGCAGTGCTGGAGCTCGTGAAAGATCGAGCCACGCGGGAACCGCTGCGTCCGTGGCCGGAGGTTCACCCGGCGCTCAAGTCGCTCGTCGGCCGGGGCCGGGCCGCGGGTGTGTCGTTCGCAATCCGCGGCAACCTGATCGTGCTCGCACCGCCGCTCGTCATCACGGAAACGGAACTGGGCGACGCCCTCGCCGTTCTGGATCGCCTCATTGCGGAGTCGGACTGGTCATGACGTTCAAACTCACCTATTCGACGATGTTCAATCCGCCGGAGGAGATGCACGAGCGCTTCGAGGCGGCTCTCGCGGAGGTGCGGGCCCGGCTGGGCGCCACCCACGCGTTGTATATCGACGGGCGCGATGTCGCCGCCGCCAGAACGTACGCGAACTACAGCCCGATCGACGATCGTCTGCTGCTGGGCCATTTCCCGCTCGGCGATGCTGCCGACGTGGAGCGCGCCATGTCTGCCGCAAGGCACGCGTTCGATGGCTGGCGGACCACGCCGACAAGCGATCGGCTCGCGCTGGTCCGCCGCGCCGCGGCGCTCATCGAGGAACGCGTGTATCAGCTTGGCGCCGCCATCTCTCTCGAGGTCGGCAAGAACCGGATGGAGTCGCTCGGCGAGACCCAGGAGACGGCGGATTTCTTCCGGGGCTACGCGGATGAATTCGAGCGACATCACGGCTTCGATCACGTGATGCCGGACGACCCGTTGCCTGATTTCCGATCCCACAACAGAAGCGTGCTGAAGCCTCACGGCGTCTGGGCCGTGATCACGCCCTTCAACTATCCGCTCGCGCTGGCGGGCGGCCCCGTGGCCGCTGCCCTCGTCACCGGCAACACCGTTGTCCTCAAGGGCGCGACCGATACGCCATGGACCGGGCGCCTGCTGGCGGATTGTCTTCGCGACGCGGGCTTCCCGCCGGGCGTATTCAACTACCTGAGCGGGCCAGGTTCCGTGGTCGGCGAGGCCATCATCCACCACGCCGATCTGGCCGGCGTCACCATCACCGGCTCGGCCGAAGTGGGCATGAAGATCTACCGCCTGATGGGTGCCGGCGCCTGGCCGCGCCCGTGCATCGCCGAGATGGGCGGAAAGAACCCCTGCGTGGTGACCAGACACGGCGACCTCGATCGAGCGGCAATCGGCATCGTCCGTTCCGCCTTCGGCATGTGCGGCCAGAAGTGCTCGGCGCTGTCCCGCGTCTATGTGGAGTCGGGTGTGGCAGACGCCCTGATCGAACGCGTGGTCGAGAACACGAAGGCGTTGTGCGTCGGCGATCCCACGAAGCGGAAGAACTGGCTGGGGCCTGTCATCTCGGCGGGGGCAGCGAAGAACTTCGAGCGCTATTGCGCCGAACTCCGGACCGGCGGAGGACGCATTCTCACCGGCGGCGTCCGTCTTTCGGAGGGCGATCTTGCGCGCGGGTTCTTTGTGGCGCCCACCGTCGCGGAGGCTCCGCACGATCATCCCCTCTTCAAGGAAGAGATGTTCCAGCCCATCCTCATGGTCAACCGCGTGAAGGATCTGGACGAGGCATTGAGGCGCGCGAACGACACGACGCTGGGCCTTACCGCCGGCGTCTACGGCAGCAATGAGGAGGTCGCCACGTTCCTCGATCGTATCGAAGCCGGCGTGACGTACGTGAATCGGCCGCAGGGCGCGACCACCGGGGCGTGGCCAGGCTACCAGTCATTCGGGGGCTGGAAGGGATCCGGCTCGACCGGCAAAGCCATCGGTTCTTACTACTACCTGCCCCAGTACATGCGGGAACAATCCCAGACGGTGGTGGAGTAGCCATGCCCGTTCTCGGCCTCAAAGAAGCGCTCGCCTTGCACGTGCACGACGGGCAGAGCGTCGCGCTGGAAGGCTTCACGCATCTCATCCCGTTCGCCGCCGGTCACGAGCTCATCCGGCAGGGGCGGAAGGATCTCCATCTGATTCGGATGACGCCGGACCTCATCTACGATCAGATGATCGGCGCCGGCTGCGCCCGCGCTCTCACGTTCTCCTGGGGCGGAAACCCGGGCGTCGGATCGCTCCACAGACTTCGCGACGCCGTGGAGAACGGCTGGCCCGCGCCGCTGGAGATCACCGAGCACTCTCATGCCGGCCTCGCGGCCGCCTACACCGCCGGAGCCTCGCACCTGCCGTTCGGGATGCTGCGCGGGTACATCGGCACGGACCTGGCCGCCATCAATCCCGCCATTCGCAGCGTCACCTGCCCTTACACCGGAGAAGAGATTGCCACGGTCGCTGCCGTCAATCCTGATGTCACGATCCTGCACGCACAGAAGGCGGATCGACACGGCAACGTGCTCGTGCGGGGCATCGTCGGCGCGCAGAAGGAGGCTGGGCTCGCCGCGAAGACGCTCATCGTTTCGGTCGAAGAGATCGTCGACGAACTCGAGGCTCCGATGAACGCGATCGTGCTGCCCCACTGGGTGGTCACAGCCGTCGCGTGTGTTCCCGGCGGTGCCTATCCGTCTTACGCCCAGGGGTACTATTCGCGGGATAACGCTTTCTATCTGGCCTGGGATGACATCGCCCGCGATCGGGCGCGGTTCACCGAGTGGATCAATCGGCACGTGAGGGGAACCGAGGATCATGCGGAGTTCCTGCGCTCCGTCCGAATGGCGGAGGCGTGAGATGACCGACTCCAGAGCGTTCACCGCGGACGAGATGATGACGGTGGCCTCGGCGCGGCTGTTGTGGGACGGCTGCGTGTGCTTCGTGGGCATCGGTTTGCCGTCGGCGGCGGCGAATCTCGCGCGCTTCACGCAGGCGCCGAACATCGTGCTCATTTACGAATCGGGCACCGTTGGCGCGCGGCCTAACGTGCTGCCGCTTTCCATCGGCGATGGCGAGCTTGCCGACACCGCCACGGCTGTCGTCCCGCTTCCCGAGATCTTCGCCTACTGGCTGCAGGCTGGTCGGATCGATGTGGGCTTTCTGGGTGCGGCACAGATTGACCGCTTCGGCAATCTCAACAGCACCGTCATCGGCGACTATGCCAGGCCCAAGACCCGGCTGCCCGGAGGCGGCGGCGCTCCAGAGATCGCGACCAGCGCCAGACAGGTGTTCGTCGTGCTCAAGCAGTCTGCGCGCTCGTTCGTGCCGGCACTGGACTTTCGCAGCAGCGCCGGCTTTCTGAGCGGCCATGGTTCGCGCGCCCGATCCGGCGCACGCGGGGACGGGCCTCAGGTCATCATTACCGACATTGGGGTGCTCAAACCCGAGGCGGGAAGCGACGAGCTTCAGTTCGTGGCGCGCTACGAGCACACGACCGTGGGACAGGCCGTGAAGGCAACCGGCTGGCCGTTGAAGGTAGCCGACCGTGTGGACGTCGTTGCCCCGCCGACCGACGATGAGCTGAGGATCCTGAGGGATTTGCACGAACGTACGCGCCTGGCGCACAGCAGACCTGTTGCGCTCCCGATCTGATTGGAAGCCGCCATCCGTCGAGTCTCGACACCCGATCGATGATGAATTGAGAAAGGCCACTATGAAAAAGGTCTCCGTGCTGTGCCTGTGTGTCTTCGTGGCTGGCGCCGCGCCGGCTCAGCGTTTCACCGGCTACACCATTGCGTCGACCGCGCGGGAGGCCGAGATCGAGCGGACGCTCAAGTCGCTGCCGTCGCCCGAGAGCGTGCGCACGTTCCACCGTTATCTCACCGCCGAGCCACACCCGGCCGGGTCCGAGCGGAACTTCGAACTGGCGCGTTATGTCGCCGACGCGTGGAAGCGTCAGGGCTGGCAGGATGTCACCATTCACCGCTACGACGTCTACAACTCCTCGCCCCGCCAGATCACGCTGGAGATGGTGGAACCCGTGCGCTACACCGCCGGGCTGCGCGAAGCGGCCTACGACGTCGATCCGGATACGAAGAACCCGCGCGTCAGCGGAGGCTATCTCGCCATGTCGGCGTCGGGCGAGGTGACGGCTCCGCTGGTGTATGCGCGCGGCGGCAATCCTGAGGACTATGACCTGTTGCAGAAGCAGGGCATCGACGTTCGCGGCAAGGTGGTGATTGTCCGCTACTCGAATCCGTACAGCTACCGCGGGTTCAAAGCGCTGACCGCCGAGAGGCGCGGTGCGGCCGCGCTCATCATCTACTCCGATCCGGCCGAAGATGGTTTCACGAAGGGCGCGGTCTTTCCCGATGGCCCCTGGGGGCCGGAGACGCACCTCCAGCGGGGCGCGATCACGTACGACTTCATCGTGCCCGGGGATCCGCTGACGCCTGGATGGGCCTCGACCGAGGGCGCTCGCCGCATCAAGCCTGAAGAGGCGCAGTCGGTGCCGAAGATCATGGCGACCGTGATGTCGTGGCACGACGCGAAGCCGCTGCTCGAGCAGATGGACGGCCCCGAGGCCCCGAAGGAGTGGCAGGGGGGCCTGCCGATCACCTATCGGCTCGGCGGCGGGCGGGTGAAGGTCCACCTCAAGGTGGACATGGACAACAGCGTCAAACCCAACTACGTCGTCGAGGCGCGTCTGCGCGGCACCGACGTGCCGGACGAGTGGGTGCTCCTCGGCAATCACCGCGACGCGTGGGAGTTCGGCGGCGTGGATCCCTCGAGCGGCACCGCGTCCATGCTGGAGCTGACGCGCGCGCTCGGCGAAATGGCGAAGAACGGGACACGGCCGCGTCGCACGCTTGTCGTCTGCAGCTGGGACGGCGAGGAAGTCGGCCTCACCGGTTCGACCGAATGGGGCGAGCAGTTCGCCGCCGACCTCGCACGCAAGCTCGTCGCCTACATCAACGTCGACTCGTCGGCGTCGGGCCCGAACTTCCAGGGCAGTGCGGTGGGCTCGCTGGCGCCGCTGCTGGTCGAGGTCAGCCGCACGCTCGACGATCCGGCCGGCACGTCGCTGTACGACGCGTGGAAGAAGTCGGCTGCGACGGACTCCGCGCGATTCGCGGCCACCGGCGGTGGCGAGCGCAAGGCGGCCGTAGACGATGAGTCGCTGGTGGACACGCGAATCGGCAGCGGCTCCGACCACACCGTGTTCCTGAATGCACTCGGGCGGCCCGTTGTCGGCCTGACGTTCGACGGGCCGTATGGCGTGTATCACTCGGTGTACGACGACTACTTCTGGATCAATCACTTCGGCGATCCCGGCTACCGCTATCACACGCTGATGTCGCAGCTCTGGGGCGTGCTCGCGCTGCGGCTGGCCAACGCCGACGTCCTGCCCCTCGACTTCGGTTTCTACGGCCGCGACATCGCGAAGTTCTTGAAGGAACTATGCGGGGCCGGCGTTCCGTCTGGCACGGCTGGCGGCGCAACGTCGGTTGGGTGCCGCGCTGGAGAACTGGATCTCGGTCCCGCGATCGCTGCAGCGGAGGGGTTTGCCGCCGCGGGCCGCGAGCTGAAGCAGGCTATTGACGTGGCGCTCGCCGCCGGCCCGCTCGACCAGAAGAAGGCCGCCGCGCTGAACAGGCGCATCCTGGATGTGGAAGCAAACTGGCTGTCCCCGGAGGGCATCCCCGGCCGCCCGTGGTTCAAGCACATGATCTACGCCGCGCGCTACACGTACGCGCATCTCGAACTGCCCGGCATCACCGAGGCGGTTGAGAAGCAGGATTGGACGACCGCCCGTGCCGAGACAGCGAAGCTCGTGCACGCCCTTGCCAGGAACACCACGCTTGTCGGCGACGCTGTCGTGAATCTGAAAAACCCGTGACGTCAGAGGAGCCAAAGTTCCGGCGGTTTTCTGATGACCTGCTCGTCCCGCTAGTCCTGCAGGACGCTGAGAAGGCCACGATGGACCGTCAGTCCGGCTTCACTGCTGTAATCGATGAAGCCGAGCTTCCTGAACCTGTTCATGAACACGTTGATCCGCGACCGGGTCGTGCCGACCATCTGCGCCAGGTGTTCCTGATTGATGCCGGCCACGACCGTTTCGGTCGTGCTGTCCTTCCCAAAATGCGACAGCAGCAGGAGCATCCGAGCCAGGCGCTTCTCGCTGGAGTTGAACATCTGGTCGATCAGATCCGCTTCGTACCGGACGAGTCGGGAAAGCAGATGCGTGACAAAAGTCTCCGCGAGTCCCGGCTCTTCGTGGAGCATTCGTGCCAGGGTCGGCTTCTCAAACCTGGTTAGCGTGCAGTCTCCCACGGAAGTCGCCGTGACCACGCGCGACGGCTGACCGGCGAGGCATCCTTCCCCGAAGAACTGACCGGAACCGAGCGTCGCGACAATCGCTTCCTTGCCGCCCTGTGTGGTCGCCGCGAGCCTCACCTTGCCTCGCAGGAGCAAGTACAGGGAATCCGCAGGCTGTCCCTGCATGAAGATCGTGTGGTTGTCGCCGCATTCCAACGCGGTCTTGCCCCTGGAGCTTTGAGTCAGAAGGCCTTCCCATCCGACTGGTGCGTTCTTCGTCGTCACCACGACGGTCGCCTCCGGCTCGTCGACGGGCACACGTCGTGCCCGAGCGCCAATGGGCAATCGGATCGGCCGAACCAACGTCTTCTTGCCTGCTGCCACCTATGACCCCTGCTGTCTGAGGTCAAGTCCAAAGAGCACCTTGTTCAGATCCGACATGTCGCCAACGAGCCTTCGAAGCGGGAGCGGGAGCCGCTTGATGAGCGTCGGTACCGCCACAATCTGTTCGTTTCTGGCCAGATTCGCATGCTCGTGAATGTCGATGACTTCGAGGTCATACCGGCCATTCAAGTGCTCCTCACAGACCCGCTTCATGTTCTCGATCGCCAGCTTTGACTTCAATGTGGATCGGCTGACATACAAACGCAGAACGTAGTGGGGCTCGCGGGCCTTGGACTTCGTCGGGAGTTTCTTCATACAGACATTTCCGAGCCGGGCTAGTCAACCGGCTGCAGAGCCAGACCCACCAGCACACGATCGGTGTTGGACAGGTCTCCAATGATCTTTCGCACTTGCTGCGGAAGCTTGATTTCCAGGGTTGGAATGGCGACGATCTGGTTGCCGCGCGCCATCTCCGGATGCTCCAGCAGGTCGATCACTTCTATCTGATAGCGGCCCTTCAAGTGCTTTTCACACAGCACGTTGAGGTTGGCAAAGGCGCAAATCGACTTGGGTGTCTGGCCCGCTACGTAGAGTCTCAGCTTCCACGCCTTCGGTCCTGGTGGCTTCGCCCCTCGATGGACGGGGGCCGGCTTGAGGCTTTCGAAGGCGGCCTTACTGGGCCGCGCCCGCGTCTTGATCCTGGTGGTCGCCATTCAGCGTTTCCGCGCGGCTGGCGCGCTCCCCACCTTCTTGTAGGCAGAGGTGTCGGCTTCCCGGCTGCGCACCATCTGCCCGCGGTCCTGCAACAGTTCCGCGTCGAGTAATTTCGATTCGGCGATGCTCTGTTGAATGATCTCTTCTTCCACTTCAAACTCCGCCCGGAGCATGGTCATGCGGGCTTCGAAGATCTGGCGCTTGCGGTCCAGTTCGCGCCCGCGGCCCTGCAGTTGCTGGCTGCGGAATGTGCTTGCGGCTTTCTCGCGCCCTTCCTGTGACATCCGGGCGGAACCGGTCAGCACGCCCTCGGGCCCGAGGTACACGTCCAGCATGCGGAGGCCGTCGTTGGTGAGCACGAATTCGCGAATCTGGTTGGAATGCTCCATGCCTCGCGATTTCAGCACGTAGAGCGCGCGGTTCCGCTCTCCCCCGACCTCAACGGCTTTCAGCAGGAGCCAGGTGTCCATGAGGGAGGAGACGTCCGCCTCGCTCGCTTCCAGGTCGCCGCCTGCCGCTGTCAAACTGGCGAATATCGCCGTGATCTCCTGCGTCTTCAGAAAATCGACCAGCCGCGTGAGCATGGACCGCACTTCGTTCAGGGTGCTGACCATGAGCAGATTGGTAATCGGGTCCACCACCACGATGCTGGGCTTGAAGGCGGAGATTTGTTTGTGGGTCACTAACAGGACTTCTTCGATTCCCCCGTAGGTGGGACGCGCCGCATGGAATTGCAGGAGCCCTTTGCTGACCCAGGGTTCGAGGTCGATGCCGATCGAACGCATATTGCGAATGACCTGCTTGGGCGATTCCTCGAAAGCAAAATATAAACAGCGCTCGCCGCGGCGGCAGGCCGCATCCACGAAATGTGCCGCCACGCTCGTCTTGCCGGTGCCGGAGGTGCCGGACATCAGAATGCTGCTGCCCCGATAGAAGCCCTTGCCGCCCATCATGCCGTCGAGCCGGTCGATACCCGTCGAGATGCGTTCGGCGGGCGCCGCATGGTCCAGGCCCAGCGAGGAAATCGGCAGGACCGAAATGCCGTGCTCATCAATGAGGAAGGGGTACTCGTTCGTGCCGTGAGTCGATCCGCGGTACTTGACGATGCGCAGGCGCCGGGTCGAGATCTCCTCCCGAATACGATGGTCCAGGACGATCACGCAATCTGAAACGAACTCCTCAATGCCGTGCCGGGTCAGCTTGTCGGGCCGGTCCCGCTCGGCGGTAATGACCGTGGTGAGTCCCTGGTCCTTGAGCCAGCCGAACAGGCGGCGGATTTCGGCGCGCAGGATACCCGGGTTCGGCAACTCGCTGAACAGCGCTTCAATGGTGTCCAGGACGACTCGCCGAGCCCCGACCCTCTTGACGGCATCGGCAATGCGAATAAACAAACCGTCGAGGTCATATTCCCCGGTTTCCGCAATCTCGCTTCGCGAAATGTGCACGTGGTCCAGGAAGAGCTTCTTGTCGGCCACGAGCCCGTGCAGATCAAAGCCCAGGGAAGCGGCGTTCTTGGCCAGGTCCGGGATTGTCTCCTCGAACGAGATGAACACGCCGGTTTCGCCGTATTGCGTGGCGCCCCGAACCAGGAACTCCAGTCCGAACATCGTCTTTCCGGAGCCGGCGCCTCCGCTGACCAGCGTGGGCCGTCCGCATGGCAACCCTCCCCCGGTGATTTCGTCCAGACCCTGGATGCCCGTGAGGGCCTTCGGGAGCGTCAGGGAAGATGGTGGCCTTGTCTTCGTCTTTTGTGTCATTCAGTTTGTCCTGGCCCGGGCGATCGGCGCGCCATGCGAGCCTTGAGGTTTCGCAATTCCAGCCGGCGACCGGCGACGGTTGTCTCGGTGGCGGTCAAGAGCACTCTGAGGTGCATTTGAGCCACCAGGTCACGCTCGAGTTGCAGGCTCAGTCGCATGAGCTCTGCGCGGTCTGTCATGAGAAGCGACGTTACTGGTAACAGGTGGGTCTACGCTGTTCAAAATTGAACAGATGGTTCGATACGTCCCGAGGGGGCTCTCCCACGCGGCCGGTGGCGTCGCGCTATACTCTCGCGCATCGGCCTCCTGGCTACTGAAACGGAGGGTGTGACCATGCGAATCAATTGGCGGGAAGTGTTCAAGTTCTTCTCTGGCGCAGCATTCGCCGGCACGATCGCGAATGGGTATCTGTTCCTGTACGACATCTCCGTGCCGTTTCCGTTCTTTGGATTCACGATCTCCCCACGACTCTTTGGCGTGAGGGCGGTCGTGTCAGTCGTTTTGTGCGCCGTGTTCTTCTACTTCGGCTACGTGAAGACACGTCCACAGTCGCGCTGAAGGCCGGCCGCGCTCCTTGATCGCGTCGAATCCAACGGCGCTGGAACCGAGTGACCTTTCTGGAAATTGTGTCTCCTCGTTCACACGTTAAATCGTTTCATACTCGTTTCATTATTTGTTTCACAGTCATCGACAAGTGCTGCATTTTATTCGATATTATGCCATAGTACGATATGATTGAATCGTTTCATTGTGAACAATCTTCTGAGCGAGCTAGGCCGTAGGGTTGTTGACGCCGCCGACCTCCGGCAGAGGCTTGGAGTGTCCGCACCGACGATGATGCGAGCCGTCCGCAAAGCCGAGGCGCGTGTAATCCGCATCGGTCGAGGACGAGCCACACGCTATGGCTTGCGCGAGTTGTGGCCCGGCCTCGACGCGTCGCGGTTCCCAGTGTTTCGCATACTTGAAAACGGCGTCGCTCGTTCGGCGGGCGAGGTGCTCACCCTGGCATCGCGTCAGACAGTCTGGATGCCAGCCGGTGCGGTGTCCGACGGACTGCCCATCGAAATCGCAGATGCGCGGCCTTCGGGTTTCCTGGGCCGACACTTCGCTGCAATTCACGCCGATCTTCGGTTGCCGACGCGTCTGGCTGACTGGTCTGATCATCATGTTCTCATCGCCATGTCGAGACGCGGCGAAGATCTGCCAGGCAATCTGATCCTCGGCGACGAATCATTTGCGCGATGGCAAGCGCTTGACACCGGTGCGAAAACGCACGACGACTATCCCGAACTGGCAGAAGCGACGATGGCCGGGCATCCGCCCGGTTCATCGGCCGGCGGTGAGCGGCCGAAATTCGGGGTGTTTGTTGACAGACGTCACCGGCTCATCAAGTTCGCCGCCCGCTCCGCAGATGCTGTGGCGAGGCGGTGGTGTGACTTGCTTGCCATGGAAGCGTTGGCGCTCGACGTGGTTTCATCGCACGGCGTGTCGGCGGCCCGCACGCAAGTCGTGGAGACGCCTTCGCACCGGTTCCTCGAGAGCGAGCGATTTGATCGGCTTGGGGCGCGTGGACGCATTGCTGTGCTGAGCCTGGCCGCGGTCTGCAACGATCCGGCGCACTCCTGGGCCCGGGCGGCGGTCGAGCTGAGAAACGCCGGTCGCCTGTCTGATGAAGACGCGCGTCGCCTTCGATGGCTTGATGCCTTTGGCGCGTTTATCGGGAATACCGATCGACATCAGTTCAACATCCTCTTGTTCCCCGATGGTTCGAGTTTCCGGCTCGCGCCGGCGTTCGATCAGGTCTCGATGCTGTACGCGCCTTTGGCCGACGGCCAAGTGCGCGCGAGGACGTTTGCGTTGCCGAGGGCGGCTTCCGACACGCTGGACGTCTGGGACGACGCTCGCACGGCGGCACGAGAGTTCTGGGGACGCGCAAGCCACGACCGTCGTTTGTCAGGTGACATTCGCGTCGTCTGCTCCGTGAATGAGGTTCGGCTTGCGGCTGCAGTGCCGCCGCAACCGAAGCGATGAGGATGCCTCGTTATGGGCTGCGCTCGCCGCACCGATGCGTGGATCGCTCCTGGTGTCACCGAAAGTCGGTTCTGTGAATCTGTTATGGTGACGAGTGGGACAACCCACCTCTACAACTCGGCGTAAACCCAATCGGAAGCGTGATATGCGCAGATATGCTCTCGTTGCCTTGAGTCTGATGTTCACGACCGCGTGCGCTGGAAGCGCGGCGACACCTACCGCACCCACCGCACTTACGCAGACCCCCGCTGCCCCGCTCACGAGCCTGTCCGGCACGTGGATTGGCACGTCGGCGGACACGACCGGCCGGGAGAGCATGACGTGGGCCCTCACCCAGAACGGAAACTCCATGACCGGCACGATGAACATCAGCGACACCAGCCGAAGCATGATGGGGAACGGCTCGATGCAGGGCGCCATCAGCGGCTCCACCGTGTCGTTCCACATGACGGTGCCGAGCGGCGGATTCAGCGGCACGATGTCGTCCTGCTCCATGCTGGTGGATGGCCAGGGACAGATGTCCGACGATGGACACGCCCTGACGGGGACCTACTCGGGCAGTATGTCCGGGATGATGTCCGGAATGATGTCCACCGTGTCCTGCGGCGGCGCCATGAACAGCGGCCAGTTCACATTGACCCGATGATTCGCTCTTCCTGACGCAAGCTCCGCCTCTCGATCGACAGTCATGGGTAGACTGCTGCCGGGCCTTGCCTCGCGGCTGGATGACGGGTCCACCACTGCGATGGGAAGCACAGAACCACTGTCCGAAGCGGGCTAGCGACCCTTCGATGCCTTCCAGTTGAGGACGGCTCCTCCCAGGTACGCGATACCGGCTGAGAGGAAGACCACGTGGGACGCCACGCCCGGCAGCAGGACTTGCCCTTGCAGGAAACTCAGCCCGGCCGCAACCTTCAGCCACGATCTCCTGTCCACGATCCCCTCCCTGATTCACCTGGGCTGCGTTCCAGATACCGGCCCGCGTGCGACCCCAGGGGTTCAGCCGAAACAGGCACTCCCGTTCTGGCCATCGGACCGGGGTTCGCGGTGCAGAAACGCTCTCCAGAAGCTACGAAAGCGGGTGCGCCTCTGTTCCGATGAACGCCCGGCGGATATCCCAGCGCACCGGACCGTCAGCAACTGCTACGCTGCGCCCTTCCAGGGATCGCCGGGTAAACGTTCGATCAGCCGCAAAGAAACGAGCGGTGCTTCCGCCTCCGGGTCCCACGTGTAGCCAGCCGAAAGCAGCGGGCTGATGTCGGTCAGGAACGACGGATCGCCTGAAGCCGGATTTCTCTAGCGCTGGCTGTCGCGTTTTGGGACCAACGTCACTCACTCGCTTCACGCTGCAAGAACGGCTGCCCGCTCTCGCAGCAGATCGCGATAGGCGTCCGTGAATGCGCTACTGAGGAAAGACCGGTCAATCATCTGCAGACACGCGTCCAGCGACGATACAATCGTCGCTAAGATGCGCTGCGCCGATCGATCAGGAACTCCCCCATATTTGGCGAAAGCCAACCAGTCCTCGCGTGTGAGGTGTTCACACTTGCCGCCTACCGACAACGCGAGCTGATCACCGGGGATGACCAGCCTTGTACATATGAGGTCGTAGGCTGGAGAGAGTCGATGCAGGTCATCGTCGCCGGTCAACAGCGAGAAGTTCTTCAGATGCATGTCACCGTTGCCCGTCCACCACGAGAACACCATCAAGCGGTACAGGCGCAACACGTCAACCAGCGGCTCGCTCGCGTAGCGACGGAGCAGCCGAACGCACAGTTCACCCGAGCCCTCGTACTTATCCTTGGGCGGCTTTTCCGCAAGCTGGCAGAAATCTTCCTGGCGCAGTTTCCGCTTATCCTGAAGACGATCGAACCGCCGAACGATGTACGCGAGTGTGTTGTCACGCAAACGGACGAGACCACAGGGCGGAACGTCGATCCCCACGTGCTCCGCCATCCGCGTCGTCAGCAGTTCATTCTGGGGAATTTCTGGAAACGTCTGCGCTTGTGGCTTCAGAATGAAGTGACCGGCTCCAAGCACCAGTCGCAACGCTCCCCGCTCGACCGCCAAGTCGATCGAGATCTTCCGCTGGATGCCCGACAGAGTAGTACGTCCGACCATCGCCAAGGCGACGGTATGGAGACGCGCGAGATCGATGTCCAGATCCGGTACCGACCCAGCCCCGAACAACCTTCGGAGGCAGCGGGCGTGATATGGCGATGAATCCGTAGGACCGAGACAGATCAGGCAGCTCACCGGCGTTACCCTTCTTGACGATTCTGGTCCGCCAGCACTTCCACGGCGCCCACACAATCAGCACACGTTCCGATACGCGGCCCGGTCGCTCGTGCGTTCGTACCGCTCCGCACCGATCAAGCCGGCGACCTCGCTCTCCATCAACGCCTGGGAGAGCACCCGGATGCCCTCCCGAAGGACATCCCCGTCCTGCTCCTCAAGGAGCTTGCCAACAAACGCCGTCAGATCCATCCTTGCCTTGGCCATCGTCGTCGCCCTCCGTGTAGGTCCTCTTTGCCGAGAAGAACTCACGGAACGATGCACGATGGCCGCTTCCCCTGTCCAGGCTCAGCGGTTTACCGAAATTCCACCACATGCTGGGACTCTAACGCCCGACGCGGGCGGACCGCAACTAGCCAGGTCTCTTGAATTGCAGCGATCGATGTGAACTGTCGCTCTTGAGCAGAGCAAAATACCGATCGGCCAACTGGCGGACTTCCTGAGGTAGTGTGCGGTAGCAACGCCAGAATCGCGCGGTGGCGTAGTGTTTCATAGTTCGCGAGTGTGCGCCCCTGCGTGGTCCCGAAGTGCTTCGCGAGCGAGAGCGTCCAGCCGCCCAGCCGCTGTGTCCTGTTCGATCTGCCAGTCCCAGACAGCCGCGTCGTATTCCGCAAACCACTTTCGAAACTGCGCGAACTCCCTCTTCGGAAGTCGCTTCACCGCGCCGATAATCTGCTCGACGCGAATCGTCATGCGCGACGAGGCGAAGAGCGATCCGTCAGAGGAGAAACGGGTGGCCGAAGATGGGGGCGGTCGGCGGGTAATGAGCGTTGGCGAGCGCGACTGCCGCGAAGCGGTTTAGTTCAACGACGGCGACGACGACCATGACGATGGCCACGGGGAACAAGAAGAAGAAGGTGATGGTCGCGAGGAATCACAGGTCCGCTTCCACGGTGGCGTTCACGTAGATCTTCCACGCGGCATCGCGCGGCCTCTGGGCTTGATCCGTCTATGCGGATCTCCGCATAGTCGGATCAGGCCCAATTTGCGGGTTAGGGGGCCTCCATCTCATATCTCATGTCGAGCCAATTCCTCGGATCGACCTCTGGCCCTGAGCACGAATCCAATCCAGAAGTACCATACCGGGCCAACGGCGAGCGCTCCCAACCCTACAGAGAAATCAATCAGCCACGAAGATCGTGAAAGCGATCCCACAAACACAAGGAGAAACAGCACGCCGCCGACAAGGCCGATGTACCCAAGTGAGCGGGGAACGAGCCTCCGGCGTAGCGCTGCGGCGTTTACGGTCAGCGCGAATACCCCCATGAGGCCCCACGCGAAGAAGCACGGATCGATGTGAGGCATACCAACGACGAGCAATAGCGACTGTACATCGGGTGAGGCACTCATGAACAGCTTCGCCAGCCGGGGCGCCTCCACGGCGACATAGGCAAAATCGATTGTTGCCAGTGCCGCCCCGAGGAAGCCCACAACCGCCGCCCAACACAGAGGTCCCGTGAGCTGTTCACGAAGCAATGAGAGGAAGGCCACGATAACCGCGAGCGTCAGCAGCGAGAGAGCGACGACAATCCAGTAGTGAAGCGAGAAGACCAATGAGCTCTCAGAGAGTGACTGAAAGAACGCTGCAGTGACGCCGCCGGCACCTCGAAGTTGAGCCCGCGGCAGCAAAAAGTGCGTCACCCCTGTAAGAATGTTGAGCATGCCGACAGCAATTGCTGATGCACCACCGAACCCAAGCACACTTGAATGTCTCATCAGGGAATCCCTCACCTTTCGTTGCCCCGCTGTCCCCCTAGACGTCAGGCTTCAGCCGCGGCGGCCCACGATCGCACCAGCCGCCGTCGGCGCAAGCCATGTTGGGCGGAGGTTCGACATTGCCCGACCGATCAGGCAGCAATGAGCGGAGCTACGTCCTCCCGGCTCACCGATGCGAAGCCGAGTTCTCGCAACACCCGATTGAACGCGGCCACCGAGAGGGCGCCGGGGTTGGTGATTTCCACGCCGATCGGCCGACCGCCCCTGGCGTAGTCGACCAACAGGCCAGCCTCCACCCGCCGTGTTCGCATGCTGCGTTGACCGGGACGGCGCGGCAGGTAGTAGTAGGCCGCGATCGCTCGCCCTCGGCGATACGTCACTTCAAGATACGGGGTGTTCATCTCGCCTTCTTCTCGTTCTCGAGAGGGTACGCGGTGACGACCAGAAGAAGTTGTTCGGTCGTCAGTGGTTCCACAATCACTTCCCACGCCCGCCGACTGTGCCGTGTCTGGATGATCCATCGCCCAGCCACCGCGTCCCGCCGATTTCCGGTCGCATGTTCCAGCATACGCCTGAGATCGACTTCCGTGAAGCGCCGGTCTTCCATGCGCTTCAGCAGGTGAGGACTGAATTCCAATTCCCAGTCCCACCATGGCGGCCATCGACGACGACTACTCAAGTACCTCTCCAGTTCTCGCGTGTGCGTTGTTTCTGCCCAACGGCTGCGGTCCACCCGCGGCCGCGCCGCGCCAGGTCAGGCGGCCGTCGGGTGCAGCCGCTTGTTGAACTCAATCCGCCTGCGGCGGATAGTGTAACCCTCGCTCGTCTATCTCGGTCTGCGAATCCCACCGTGCGTCTGACGATACTCCGATTGTCGGAGAGATCTCCCTCTCCGCCGAAAGGAGACCGCCATGACACCGTTGCGCCAACGCATGCTCGAGGACATGAATCGTACCGCGAATCTCGGAGAGCGGGTTGTGTGAGTCAGGCCACCTTGGCCTGCTCACCGTATCGCGCTTTGTACTCCGCGGGCGGTACCTACCCGATCGGTTCGAGGCGACTCCGCAGGTTGACAAGCCAAATGCGGTGAAGTTCTAAGAACCGCGGCTGGAAGCGAGTGGTTTTCGTGGAGAGGTTTGCCCCTCAGGTAAGATTCGAACTTACCCGCCTGCGCTTCGTCCCTCGACGTCGCTCGGGACGACCCGAGCCTGCCGCAAAGCCACATCCAACATCAGGCGCACTGCCGAGCGGTCAGGTCGAATGTCACGTGCCGCCGGAACGCGGCGAGAGGTGGGCGCTGTTCAGGCACCCACCTGTACGACGGTTGGAGCTGTGCGCCGATCTGGTTGTCTGCGCCCGGTGTCTCCTTATCCGGGGTCGCGCCGGCTATACGACATCCGGCACCCAGGTGGCGTTCACCAGGGCCACGGCGGCGGGACGAATCCTCGCAGGAATCCGAGTGTTGCCGGGAAGAGCGCCTCCTCCTCCGGCCGGATCCCCGTGTCGAGCCAGCTCACCATCGCGTCGATGCCAGCAACATCCTGCGGCGACGTAAACGTGCAGTGGCCGTTCACGGCGGTCCCGCTCTGCGTGCGATACCCGGCGGTGAACTGCTGCATCAGCAGGTCGCCGTTGCCCAACTGCCCGACGCTGGCGCAGTACGCGCTCTCGTGATTGGGCGGGGCGAGCGCATCGCCCGTCGTGTGCACGGTGAGAACCGGCCGACGGATGTCACCGGACGGGTCGAAATAGCGGGCGGCATAGTTCCGGGCGTTGCGGTCGGACGTGATGTTCGTCATCTCGTTCATGTCCGCCAGCAGCTCGTCGGCGTTCACGCCGAGCCCGCCCAGGTAGGCTTTGTCGTCGTCGCTCAGCGTGTACACGCGGCCGACGTTCTCGGCCACCGGCCCGCCCGCGCGTCGCTCCAGTTCCGCTCGAACGGCGAAGGCGAAGTACAGGTTCTGGCCTCTCTCCGGCAACCCAACCGGGTTGACGTAGTAGCTGTCGTTCGGCAGCCGGTTCACCAGCCGGATGAATTCCCAGCGGCCGAAGTTGCCGGGAGTCGGTGTTGGCACGTGCGGGAGTACGTCGGTCATGTAGTTCAGGTCGTCGCGAAGATCACCGGGCGACCCCCACTCCGGCATCCAGCCGAAGGCGACCTTGTAGGCCAGCGTGATGTCGAGGAAATGGTCGAACCGACGCGGCGTACCCGCACCCGCGGCGCACAGGGCAACCGCCCCGTCGTAGAGGCCTGGGAACTTCTCGATCAGGCCGAGCGCGATGAGGCCGCCCAGCGACTTGCCCCAGATGATCGTCCGTAGAGGACGGCCCACGATCTCCCGAAAAGCGCCCGTCAGCGCGACGTTGTTCTGCATGCCCTCCTTGACCTGGTACCCGGCAAGGACCTGTGGCGGCACCGGCACCCCCCCTTGGAAGCGCGACGCGGCCAGCGCGAACCCCTTTGCCAGGAGCGCGTCCACATCGGCGGGCAGCGGCGCCAGCGCCGGCGGCACGGCACTTTCGCCGTACCCGTGGGCGTACACGATCAGCGTGCCGTTCCAGTTGGCCGGGACCCGGATGCGATACGGAACGCCGCCCAGCTCGCCCTGCAAGTCGGCGGGCAGCGGCACGGCGGCCGGCACTTGCGCGGCGGCAGTCGCCGGCGCGAACAGCGCCAAGATCATCGGCACGGCGGGGATCAACCTGCGCAGTCTCATAGCACATCTCCTCTGTGGCCTTTCGCTTCGCGGCGTCTTCCTGAAAGCGGTGCCTTCACGCGGCACTCGCTCCCATCAGTACTCCGGAAGCGGGGGCGGAAACGGCCAACGGACCGCCCGCCCGCGCCAAATTCGACATGCTCGGAGGATGACTCGAGCTCGCCCGTCTCACCGGGTCCTGACGGGCCCCAGGTACTTGTCGAGCCAGGCGAGAACTTCCCGCACCACTTCCTGGTTGAAGGCGACGTGCCCTCCCTCGACGACCAAGCGGCGCTTGTCCTTGTCGGGCGTGCCGAGGAGGCGGAACATGGGAATCTGGCTGGTCGATTCCGGGAAGAGGGGGTCTGAACGACCGGAGACCATGAGCGTCGGCACCGTCGAACGAGGGGCGTAGTCGAGCGGGTTGACCTCGGCGGAGACCCGGTGAAGGAACCCGCCCCAGAACAGCACCGCCGCCTTCAGGCGCGGCTCCAGCGCCAGCAGTCTCGGGGCCTGCACCGTGCCGAGGCTGAGCCCGTGGTACGCCACCTTCTCGCGGTCGAAGTCCCCGCGTGTCTCCAGGTAGTCGAGGGTTCGCCCGAGGTCCTTGTGCCACTGAAGGGCCAGCTCGCGCCAGACGTTCGGCTTCGAGATGCAGGCGGCGTAGTTCTCCCCGATCGTGCGCTCGTACATCCCCTTGTAGATCGGGTGCACCACCGCGCGGCCGCTCCGGACGAAGAAGTCGAACCACTGGGACTCCAGCCGGGCGCTACTTTGGAGGTCCAGCGCCCACGTCCCCGGGAACGTCACCACGGCCTGGAACGGAGGGACGGCGTTCTTCGGAAGGAAGAGGTACATGGTCACCCTCTCGTTGCCGTAGGCCGCGCGGAAGCTGACCTTCTCCTGGCGCCAGAAAGGGGAACCCTCGTCGATCGCCTCGACCCTTGCGTCCAGCTCGCCGTGATCGTACGCGTGGAGCGCCTTGTAGACCTGGAAGATCTCGTCGCCGACAGGCCGGTCACCGGAGCGGTCGGCAGCGACGAGAGACACGGCCACGGACCCGGTGAGTTCGGGCGGCGGCTCGAGCTCGTACTTCGCGCAACGAAAGCCGTTGCCGTTCGAGCGGTCCAACGGGGGGCGCGCGTCCGAGAGCTGGAAGAGATACAGCGGGTCGTTCCACGCCCCGCCCAGGATGCAGCGGTTGTCGCCGGACGCGTTCAGGCACCACTCCCTCACGTTCCCCGCGGCGTCGTAGGTTCCGAACGGCCCGAGCCCCGCGTAGCTTCCGACGCGGGCCGGTCCCCGCCCGCCGAAATTGCTCGTCTCCAGGATGGTCGTGAACATCCCCTGGTGTGCCGCCACCTGCCAGTGATGGACCGTCGGGAGCACCTTTCCCTCCGATTCACAGTACGCCGCCGCCTCGTACCAGCTCACGCCGCCGACCGGGTAGTCGTCCTGTCCGCGGGGATAAGCGCCGAACTGCCAGGTCGCGGGGCCGGGACGGCCCGTGGCGTCCGTGAGACGCGCGACGGCCCGTTCCCAACCGATCACCCGGCCGCCTTCGACGAATGGCCCTTTCCAGTACTCGGCCTTTCCGTAGCCACCGCGATCGACGAACTCCTTGTAGCGCGCGTTGCTGACCTCGTACTTGTCCAGCCAGAATTTCCCGATTGGCATCCGCCCCCACACGCGGACCATCCCGCGCGGCGCGGTCCCTTCAAGATCCAGCTTGACGCTCACGCGCCCGACACCGCTGGTGACGGCGCTGGCCGTGTATCCCTCAGCGGTCGTATAGCCCGGCTTCGAGATCCGGTACGCCAGGTGCCCGGCGGGAATGGCCACCGCATCGAGGGGCGTTCGGCCGAGGTTGTCCCACTCGGCATCGGCGCCCGTATCGATGTAGTCGCGGACCCGCACGTCGGCACCGAGTGGATCCGACTGGAACGAGGCGCGGCGCGTGTGGTTCACCCGGAGCCGCGCGATCTCCGGGTCGTTCGGCAGGTAGCGCTCAGCGCGCCGGACCAGGCGGAACGCCGCGGCATTCCGCCCTTCGTCGATCAGGCGCGCGATCTCGGGCAACGCGATCCTCCGGGCCCAACTGACGCGTGACAACCCCCAGAGCGACCACGAGACGGCCGCGAGCGACACGACGACGATTGCAAGCGCGGGAACCGCCAACCGCCGGTCTCGCAGGAGCGTCCACGGCCCGGGCCGGGTGGCCATCTGCGCCTGGCAGCCGGCCAGGGCCTCGTGGAGTTCGACGCCCGAGGGATAGCGGAGATCACGCTCCTTCTCGAGACACCGGGTCACGATGGCTTCGAGCGCTCTGGGAACGTCGTGTCGAAGGCGGTGGACGGGCACCGGGGTGTCGCGCAGGATCGCCTGCATCTTCGAGATCGGCGAGTGCCCCTGGAAGGCTCTCCGCCCCGTCAGCAGTTCATAGAGCACGGCTCCGAAGCTGAAGACGTCGGAGCGAGCATCGAGCGTGGCGCCCTCCACCTGCTCGGGCGACATGTAGGCCGCCGTGCCAAGCACCGCGCCGTCTTCCGTGAGGTCGCTCTCGGGCGGCGGAGCGGTCGGGGTCATCGCACTCTGCTCGATGTCGAACCGCGCGCCCACGTGCTTCGCCAGGCCGAAGTCGAGAACCTTCACCTGCCCGTCGGCCGTCACCATCACGTTCGCCGGCTTGAGGTCGCGGTGAATGACGCCCTGGCGGTGGGCGGCCGCCAGGGCGTCCGCCATTTCGATTGCGCTCGTGAGCGCCTCGTCCACCGGCAGCAGACCGCCTTGCAGGCGATCGGCGAGCGTCTGCCCCTCGATGTACTCCATCACGAGGAACGTCAGGCCTGCCTGGTCTCCCACGTCGTGAAGCGCGCAGACGTGCGGGTGATTCAGGCTGGCGATCGCCTTCGCCTCGCGGTCGAAGCGGGTGCGCCAGGGGGTCTTCGATGTCGGAAGGCCGGAATCCGCGGCGAGCCCCGGCGGGAGAACCTTGATGGCAACCGTGCGGTCGAGGCGCGTGTCTCGGGCCTTGTAGACCTCGCCCATGCCACCGCGGCCAATCACCGACTGAATCTCGTACGGCCCGAGGCGCCGGCCGGCCTCGAGAACGGGGCGGGCGGGCGCGGCCGGTGTCGTCACCGGAATCGCATCGTCGTCCGCGTCCCCGGCAAGCAGCGCCTCGACTTCCCCGCGAAACTCGCAGGAGGGGTTTTCCAGGAAGCTGGCGGCCTGAGCTTCCTTCGAGAGGAGCCGGAGCACCTCATGTCGCAACACGACGTCTCCGCCGCAGGCCTCTTCCAGAAACGCCGCGCGGGCTTCCGGCGCGCGCGCGCGCGCCGCGTGGAACAGTGCCTCGACGCGCCGCCAGAGTTCCTGCTTCATGGCGAACTCCGATGGGAGGCCTAAGCGCGCGACCTTCTGCCCGGCCGGGGGCCGGCGGCAGGCAGCGCCGCAGGCGGACGGCGCGAATTGTAGCATCCTCGACGCGAAGTGGTCCGGCGACCGTCCATCTATCTTCAATCCGCAAGTGGGCGGCGGAATGGCCAACGGGCGGCGAGCCGGTGTAGGATTCGCGCAACGTGGCGAAGTGGGAAGACGCCGATCTGACGGCGATGCTGGACGCATGGAAGCACGGCGACCAGGATGCTCTGGACCGCCTGGTTGCCCTCGTCTACGCGGAGCTTCGCCGCATCGCGCACCGGCAGCTCTGGAGGCGCCGTCCGGGCGACAGCCTCGAGTCCGTCGGGCTGGCCAACGAGGCGTATCTCAGGCTCGTGCGCGCGGGCGGGATTGGCTGCGAGAACCGGGTCCACTTCCTGGCGCTCTGCGCCCAGATCATGCGGCGGATCGTCGTGGACCACGTGCGGGAGCGGGCCTCCGCCAAGCGCGGGGGTGGCGTCACGAAGTTGCCGATCGAAGAGGCCCGGCTGCCGGCTCCCGGGCACGGCGTGGAATTGCTCGAACTGGACGAAGCGCTCGAGGCTCTGGCCCGCATCGATCCCCGCAAGAGCCGCCTCGTCGAGTTGCGCTACTTCGGCGGGCTGACCATCGATGAGGCCGCGACGTTCCTCCAGGTCTCCCCGGGCACCGCGAAACGCGACTGGCTGCTCGCCAAGGCGTGGCTGCTCGCCGAACTGTCGGGCGACGGGTAGTGATTGCGACAAAATGAGATTGGCTCCTCATCCGCCTTCACTCCGCAGACGGAGCTACGGCGCGATTTCGTCGCCAACTCTGATGGAGTAGACGGGAAGTGGAGAAGTTGGATCCTCGGCACGCCTTCGCCAAGGCTCCGGCGCGCTCTTCTTCGGAGCGAGCCCGCGTGCGCTCCGAGCGGGTCTGGCTCCTCAGGTAAGATTCGAACTTATTCGCCTACGCTTCGTGGTGTACGGGTGCGAAGCTTCGGCGGGATCTCGCCGAAGCTCGCCTCGAGTCTCGGCGAGCGAAGGCGGACAACCCTCCGGTTAACAGGCGGAACAAGCGTCGTTAGCCGCGTCTTGCTGGGCGTTGCGCCGCTGTGTCGGACCGCGCGCCTGACACCGGAACACCTGACGATCTTGCGGTTTCGCTTTGTGCCGCTGTTTGCTGCCGCTTGCCGGACTTTGTGGCGTCCAAAGGGCAAGAAAAGGGCAACGCTGATGCTGGTCACCAGCGAGCACGCGCTCTTCCTCGGTGAGGTCCGCGAGGAACGCAAAGCCCCGCACTCAACCGGCGGTGATTCTGTGGCGGTCGACCCCATCGTGAACCTGGACGGCGCTGGTGAGGCTACCGCCTTCAACGAGCCTGCAGGTTACCGCCTGCGAGGATCTGCGGGACGGTCTTGGGAGGCGTACCGGACCAGTTGCTGGAGAACAGAAGTACGCTTCCGTCCCAGAGCGCCACCGCCAGCGTGTCGCTTGTTCCGGGCTCGCCGTTGTCGAAGACCGTGACCTGGAGTTGGTAGTTGCCGCCGAGCGACGTCGGCGCGAGGGGATTCGTGATATCCGAGATAGTTGCCTTGGAGAGGAACTGTCCCGTGCCAGTACCCTTTACCGTGCCCGGCGTAATACTCAGAGAATCAATCGCGTTGCTCTTGATTTGGTAGATCTTCCACCGGCCGTCGGCCTGGCGGCTTCGTACGATGATGTTCACGTGCCCTTGGAGTACCTTTGGCGTCTTCGCCTTCGCGTTGAAGCCAAAGTTCGTTCTCGTCCCGGCCGTGCCAGCATACACACCGACCGACGCGGTGTTGATCAGGTACCCGCCGCCGCCGAGGAACCCGGTACCGGGTTTGTACACGTTGACATCGAAGTCGTCGTACGAGTCGTTCCTCGTGTAGTAGCCAGTGACCACGATTCCTACTTCATAGGTGGCACTGTCCGCGCTTCCCGTTGTCAGCGTGGTCACACAGGACACAACACCTGTCTTGAGGTCGGCTGGAGCAATTAGAGTGGGAGTCAGGTCAGAGCAGCCCGGGAACGGCGCGTTCGATTGATTACGGTTCACGAACGTTACGCGCGCGTTCCGTGTATCGCCGAGGTCGCCGTCATAGGCGGGGTCGAGCAGGATGCCCGTGATGTCCTGGACCGTCGCCATGAGCTTCGCGGACACGTTGGAGGTACTGGTGGAAGGAGTACTCAGTGACGTCAATCCCGTGGAAACCGCTCGCGCGTCCTCCGGGGTTACGGTGAGAACAACTCCGACGCCACTGCTATCGGTGAAGTTGGAGTTCGTGCTAGTGAATGCAGCCGTTACAGCGTAGTTGGCGGGCACCCGCATGTTCGAGATTCCCGACTTCGTCGCCACGCCGGCATTGTTCACCGCAGCCGAACCAACCGACACTCCGGCGATGAAGAACTCCACGGAACCGGAGATTGTCTGGCCATTGAGAATCGTCGGGCTGACGGTGGCTGCCAGCTTAACCGGATCGCTGTACTGAGTGTCTGCGGGCTTCGTAATGACGAGCGTCGTTTGCGCCGGGTCTATTGTCAACCCGGAGGTTGTACCGCCGGCGCTGAAATTCGGCGCAACACTGGCTGGGTTGTACGTCACAGCGACGTTGTAGTGGCCAGCGACAAAGCTCGATCCAAGTGTCACGCTTGCGCTCGCCGCGCCGGCAGCAACAGTTACGGGTCCCAGTGTGGCAAGCACTGTGCCGCTCGTCGTTGTCACGACGAAAGTGACCGACCCCTCATTGACGGTTGCCGTAGACGGCAAGCCGGCCTTGACATTCGCGGTGAGTGTCACGAGCGGATCCCCAAAGTGCGCATTGATGCTCGGTGCGGTCGTCGTGGTATTGGCCGGGCTGATCGTGAAGCTCGCGCCGATGTTGGTGACCGGCTCATAGTTCACCAACTTCCCGTTCGGATCGACCAGTGTTGCCGTAATGAGATACGGCCCGCCCGCGACCGTATTCCCGGGGGCTCGGGTGTAGGTTGCGCTGATGTTGTCCGCCGTCAGGAAAGTGCCACTCCCCGTCGTCAACGGACTCGGATCGGCGGTCCCGTAGGTCTTGCTGTTGGGGCTGGTCGTCCACGTCGCCGCCAGCTTGTTGATCGTGAAGGCCGCCCCGGCGTTCGTGATCGTATAGTTGCTCAGCACGCCTGCCGGGCTCAGCGTCGCGCTGATCGTGTAGGGACTCCCGGCCACCGCCTCTCCGGCCGTCCGGGCGTAGGCCGCTGTCACGTTGTCAGCCGCGAGGAAGCCACTCAGGGTCCCCGTCAATGCCGGGTCGACGTCGCCATACGTCTTGCCGACGTCGCCATACGTCTTGCCCGCCACCGTCGGCGTCACCGACGCCACCTTCGGGTTGATCGTGAAGTCCGCGCCCGCGTTAGTGATGGTGTAGTTGCTCAGCACGCCTGCCGGGCTCAGCGTCGCCGTGATGGGATACGGCCCGCCCGTCACCGTCTCGCCAGACGCACGGCCGTAGGTCGCCGTCACGTTGTCCGCCGCCGTGAAATTGCTGCCGCTCCCTGTCGTCAGCGGGGCCGGGTCCGCGTCGCCGTACGTCTTGCCGCTTGCGTTCGTCGTCCACGCCGCCAGGCGCTTGGCGATTGTGAAGGCCGCAGTGTTATAGGTAATGCTGTAGTTCCCTAGCGCTCCTGACGGATTCAGCGTCGCGTTGATGGTGTACGAACTCCCCGCCACCGTCTCTCCGGCCGTCCGGGCGTAGACCGCTGTCACGTTGTCAGCCGCGAGGAAGTCACTCAGGGTCCCCGTCAATGCCGGGTCGACGTCGCCATACGTCTTGCCCGCCACCGTCGGCGTCACCGACGCCACCTTCGGGTTGATCGTGAAGTCCGCGCCCGCGTTAGTGATGGT
>JAPKZO010000035.1 GCA_026393755.1 Acidobacteriota bacterium | reverse complement strand
TTGGGCGGCCTGGTCCGCCCGAGCCGGGCCACGGGCCGGCTCATCTTCGGGGGTCGCTCCCTCCCTCGCCCCACCCGTCAGGCGTCAGATTCTGCTTGCCCAATCCACGAACTGCTCCGCTGCGGCGTCCCGGATTCGTGCAAGCAAGTTAGACATCCTCATGCCGCTCATCGCACGGCAACCCAAGCATGCTCGCGAAGCCGTCAACATCCGGCTGGACGCACCCATCTTTTGCTTACAGAAGGGCAAGACGGAATTCATGTCCCAGGCTGCGATGGAGAACTGGATGGGTACGGCACGGTAACGCTGATCCGTCGCGGCGATTCCGAGCAGAGGGCCATCGTCGTTGCTACCGATCGCAGCCCGTGGCGGGGAGCGGGGTCGGTTCCACTCGAAGACGATCGCTGGTCGCGGCGGCGCGGTGCTGAGGGCCACATGATCACGAGCGTCAACGGCCTGTGGAAGCTGCCAGAACTGTGGAAGCCGACAGGAACAGTGGTACTCGGCTCCCACAAGTTCTTTGCAAGGCGCGCGACCCCGAAACGTCTTGCACGAGCTTCCACAGGCCATCATCAACGACTTGTCGACCTGGGTGATTCGGAAGACCCCACCCACCGGCGGAATCGGGTGCGACGATGTCAGAATCGGAACGCACACAGCCACACTCCGGCGTCCGCGATCCTCAGCCGGGGCGCCGCTCACTTTCTGCCCGTGCCTCTCTCATCCGAACCGACCGGAATCTTGGCGGAAACTTGCGGTGCGTCGCTGCCCACGACGGCGGCGGTCGGTCAGAAGCAACGCCCCTGCTCGGGTATGCCGGTCCTGCTGTTTGCGGAACGGCGTTCGGCCGCCTGGACTTCGCTGTGCCACGTCCGTCGCTCGGGCTCGGCGGCGGCTTCACATGAGCCGAGCATCTGCCGGAAGGATCCCAACATGGCCACTCGAGTCGTTCGGTTGGCAAGTCCAGAAGGCGAACGTCGGCGCACGGTGCCGCGAGATGAGCATGCACCGCGCGACGAGGGCGAGCGGATGAAAGCGATCTCAAGAGAAGTGCGTGTGATGTCCTGGCTCAGGGTCGCTCAAGCTGCCGAATACGGCGGCGTCATTCGCGACCTGATGCTGCAGGCGTACGCGTGCTACGAACAGCAGGTGGCCGAGGAGCGCGCGCCGTAGTCGCGCGTCGGCAGATATCCGGACGCCGCCATGGGGCGGCGTCCGGCCTCGTCGAACGCTGCCCGAGTCGCTACAAGCAAGAGGATCGGTCCCATGAAAACGCCATGGCCGGAGGTCACATTATGAGTCTCGTTCCGACCGCCACTGGAGCCACAGCACGCGGGGAGCGTGTGTCCGGCCGCCCGCCCGCACCGATTGGCGGGCTACCCGTCCTTCTCACCGTCGACGAGGCCGCAACGCTTCTCCGCACAACGCGACGTGCCATCTACGCGATGACCGAACGGCGGCAGTTGCCGGGGGTTCTTCACATCCGCCGGCGAGTGCTGCTGCGTGCCGACGACCTGCTAAACTGGCTGGACCAGAAGCGCGCGTCATCGCCAGGGGAGTAATTGGCGATGAGCGTGAAGATCCGACCGTATCGAAGTGGCGGCTGGGAACTGGACATCACCGTCCGGCTGCCGAACGGGTCGCGACGACGAGAGCGGGCCAAGGCCCCGGTCTCGTCAAGGTCGGCGGCCGTCCGATGGGGCGAAGACCGCGAGCGGCATCTGCTGCAACACGGCGTGCCCCAATCGCGGAAGGAGGTGCCCACACTTGATGAATTCGCGCCACGTTTCTTGGACGGATACGCACGCGCGAATCGACAGAAGGCCAGTGGAGTCGCGGCGAAAGAGATGATCGTCAGGGTCCATCTCTCGCCGTCACTCGGTGCGAAGTCGCTGAACACGATTCTCAACGAGGACGTGCAGCGATTGAAACATCGCTTGCTGAAGAAGGCCCCGAAAACGGTCAACAACATTCTGACGGTGCTGAACGTGATGCTGAAGAAGTCGGTGGAGTGGGACGTCATCGAGAGGATGGCGTGCTCCGTCAAATTGCTTCCGGTGTCGAAGGGGTCGACTCGATTCTATGACTTCGATGAATTCGAGCGACTCGTCGCAGCCGCGAAGGTAACGGACCCTCGCGCCTATCTGCTGGTGTTGTTGTCGGGCGAGGCGGGATTGCGACTGGGTGAGATGGTCGCGCTCGAGTGGACCGACATCGACTTCGCCAAGCGGCAGGTGTGCGTGCAGCGGTCAGCCTGGAAGGGGCAAGTCGCGTCACCGAAAGGCGGCCGGCTTCGGTACGTTCCGCTGACCAACCGTCTCGCGACGGCACTGAAGGATAATCGGCACCTTCGCGGATCGTTGGTGCTGTATCAGGACGATGGGACTCCACTGACCGAAGGTCTGGTTCAAGGGTTCGTCCGTCGGGCAGCGCGGAAAGCGGGCCTCGTCAACAATGGTCCGCACATGCTGCGCCACTCGTTCTGTTCGCACCTGGCGATGCTCGGAGCACCCGCCCGGGCGATCCAGGAACTGGCCGGGCACCAGGACTTGATCACGACGCAGCGGTACATGCACCTGAGTCCCGCGGCGCTCGGAACGGCCGTTCAGTTGCTCGATTTCCGCCGAGAACGTGGAGACATGTTGGAGACGGCGAAAGGCGAAGCCGTTAAGTTGCTTCGGTAGAACAGGTTAGTTGGCGGAGAGAGAGGGATTCGAACCCTCGGTAGAGTTTCCCCTACACACGCTTTCCAAGCGTGCTCCTTCAGCCACTCGGACATCTCTCCGTTCGACTCGCTCTGCTCGCTCACGGCAGGCCGCGAGAGGCTGTGAGGCTTTTGATCTTAGCACGAGCGTTCGGCCCCGCCGCGGGCTGCGCGGAGCACGCCCGAGGTTGCGTGTCAGCACCAGCGAGGGCAGTCGCTTACCGGATTGGCGCGGGTTCGCCGATCTTCACGATCTTCAGCCCCCGCCCCTTCTCGCCGGCCTTGAGGCACAGCCTGCCGCCCTCAAGCGCCACGCCATCGGCGCTCACCGCCAGCGACGAGACGCGCGCCTCGGCAATCGATCGGCGGAGCGAGGCATCGAAGATCTGACGGTACCGCGCGAGCAGGTCAGAATCGTTTCTGATCTTGACGGTCTGGCCGTCGGCCCACGCGTCGAGCGGATACTTTATGAGTGAGGCCACCTTCAAGTGGTTCTCCATGGCCAGTGCGTCCTGCAACGTGGCAAGAAACGCCTGGACCCTGGCGGCATCGGTTCCGGCGGCTTCAAACTGGGTGTTCGACGTTGTCTGCGCCGAGGTCGAGGGAACGAATCCGCACAGCAGAATCAGGGCGCCAAGTATAAGGACGGTTGAACGGGAACGCATGATGACCTCGCTATCCGGGGACTGAAGCCCATCGGGAGAGACGTGCTTCCAAAAGGCATTCTATCATACTTACCGAACGTTCGTATGGTTTTGCTTTCGGCGAAATTCCACGAGAATGTCCTCGTTGCCGAATTTCCGGGACTTTGCAGGGGATGTCGTTGTCCGTCGAAATGACCAGCCGAAGAGACTCTTCGGACGCCAGTCGCCCTTAGCAGCCCGTGGTGCAAGTCAGTCTGCATTCGACCGACGCTGCATCCCGCCTCGCCGCGTTGCTCAACGCTCAAATATTCCCGATATTCTCGCGTCTCGCGCCTTGCGATCCGGGCGCATCGTCGGTCTCGGTGCGACGACCGACTTCCACCACGGGCTGTTAGGTCGCCACAGCCCAGAAGCGAAGACGAAGATGAGAGCGCTCGGCGACCCGAAACGACGCGTCGCTGGAAGGTGTCACTCGAGGATCCGCGTCATCCAAGCGAACCCAGATCTTCCCGATGATCAGGATCGTCGTCTGCGTCGAGATTTCCCTCCCGCAGCAGGGACGCCGCGTCGTGCGGGTTGTCCACGGACTCTCCGCTGACCACCTTGGGAGCGCCTCGGTGCCAGTGGAGGCTGGCGACCTTCAGGAGTGCATCGACGACGATCGGATCGAACTGCGTGCCTCGGCAACGCTGAATCTCAAACAGCGCCTCCGGCAATGCGCGGGCGTCTCGGTGGAGCCTCTGGTGCGTCATCGCGTCAAACGCATCCGCGGCGGCAATGATGCGAGCCCCAAGGGGAATCTCTTCGCCCTTGAGCCCCCATGGATAGCCTGTCCCGTCGAAGCGTTCATACGCCGATCGGACGAGATCTGCGGCAGGCTCCAGAAACGGGCAGGTCTTGATGATTTCGTGGACCAGTTTCGGCTGCAGCCGGATCACCGCGTGCTCCTCCTCGGTCAGCGAGGCCGGCTTGCTCAAGATCGTCTTGGGCAGCGACAATCTCCCGACATCGTGCAGCAGCGCAGCCCGCTCGATATCAGCCAGTTCCGGGCTTCTGAGTCCTAGGGCCAGGGAGAGATTGACCGAGATCATCGACACGCGCTGGCTGTGCTCGAGCGTGACGCGGTCCAGGCCGAGCGACTCCAGCATCTGGTTGAGCGCCCCATTCGACGTCACCGGGATCCGGTTCAGGTAGTCCGCCAGCGGTGCCAGCCGCTCTCTCAGCTCGACTTCCAGCGTGGCAGCCCGCTGCCGGGCCCTGATGGCGTTCCGATGCCACTTCATCCCCAGCCGCATCGAATCGCGCAGTTGCTCTCGCGTGAATGGCTTGGCCAGATAATCAACCGCCCCCGCGTGAAGGCTCGTGAGCGCCGCATCGACTTCCTGCGTGCCGGTCACCATGATGACGGCCGTGTCCGGATAGAGCGCTCGCAGACGTTCGGCAAGCCAGAGCCCATCGTGGCCGGGCATCGCGATGTCGCAGAAGGCCACAGCGGCGGGACGCTTCGCCATCACCTCGAGCGCTTCCTCGGCGCTGGCCGCCTCTGCCGGTTCGTAACCCAGAGTCTCGAGCCACCGCCTCATCACGTCGCGAATCAGATGTTCATCATCAACGAGCAGCACTGGCCACATCACCGGATCTCCTGAGGTCCACCGCGTACCCCGCCGTGTGCCTGCTCAGCATACTCACTTCTGGCGCGCCGGCGCCACTACTGCAATCAGGTCATCGCCTCCCGCAAAAATGGCCGCTCCCTGGAACGCTGTCTCAATCTGGCCGTTGGGCCCCGCCGACACGACCACTGTGCGGCTCGCCCCGCTCGAGAGCGCGCTGATGTTGATCGCGTACCGGTGTCCCCACGGATCGGGCCGGATGCCGGCATCGAGGTACGGGCCCCGCCATCCCCGGCTCGATCCGGTTCCAGCCCGAGCGAGCACGCTGTATCCGGCAGCATTGGTCACGAGCTGATCGTCGAATGCCCCGATTCCCGACGCGCCAAGTGGCGCGACCCATGCGGCATCGCCTCCGACACCGACCGATGGGGCCGCACCCGGGCCAGCCAGTACGTCGAACGTCGCCCAGCCGCGCGCCACGTTCGACTGATCCCGCATGTCTCCGTCGAAACGCGACACCGCCGCCGCGATCGCGCGCGTATCGCGAATCGCGCGCTGGTATCTGGTCTCGGAGATGTAGTCCTGGACCGAGGGGGCCACCGCGCCTGCCACAACGGTCGTCACAGTGAGGATTACGGCCATCTCCGCGATCGTGAAGCCTCTTACCGATGCCAGCAGATGCCTTGCCTTCAGCCTCATGGTCGCGTTCCTCTCGTTGGCCTCGTCCCGACAACCGCATCCGGGGCTCCATCGCCTCATCGCCCGAATGCCGGCCCGACGTGCTTTCAATCAGAGAGAACCGGAGAGCGTCGCGCGCATCTGTGTGTGCCGTCATCGCCGCCGGCCTGGTTCTCTATGGCCGAGAGAAGCAAGCACAGGGCCAGGTGGATCAGGTTTGTTAACCCTATTATTGTCAATGAGTTCCAGAAAATGGATGAATTCGGACGGGGTTGGGTGCGAGCGTGCCCGCACCAGTACTGTGCACCCCCCGCACACAATGCGTGCGGCCGGAGCGGTCCGATCGACCGGCGCGGACCCGGGAGGAAGGAATCAAGAATGGCGGCGCGTGGTGCGCCGGCGGCTACAGCAATGCGGAGTCGGTGTGCTGCTGCGCCTTGTGCGGGATGTGCAGGTGGTACTCCTCGAGATAGCGATACAGCTTCCGCCGGCTGATGCCGAGCAGCTCCGCGGCTGCTTTTTTGTTGCCCCGTGAGCGCTCGAGCACGCGGACGATGTGGTCGCGCTCGACTCTCTTGAGACCGAGTTCGTCCCGGTCTTGCCCCTGAGGCTCTCGCGCGATGACCGGAACAGTTTCGGTGGCCGGCGCAGGCGTGGTGGCCGCGCCAACCCTTCCCCATTCCGGCGTCAAGAGACCCTCGGCGAGCAGGCTGGCAGGTTCGGCCCGATTGCGCAGCTCCCGCAGGTGGCCTTCCCAGTGAGCATTGAACAACGTCCGTTCCGCGTCGGTGCTGATGGCCAGCAGGCTCCTGCGGCGGGTGGCCTCCTCACGCACGATGACGAGCAGCCGGCCGAGCCGGTCGAAATCAAGCGGCTTGCTGAGGTAGTCGAGGGCGCCGAGCTGCAGCGCCTCCACGGCTTGCTTGATGGTCGCTTCGCTGCTGGTGAGCACGATCTCGCATGCGGGAACCCGCTCGCGAACCGCCCGCAGGACGTGCAGACCCGGGACACCCGGCATCTGAAGATCGACCAGCACGAGGGCCGGCTGGCGCTGAAGTTGATCGAGCAACTGCGCGCCGCCCACCGACGACACGACGTCATATCCCGCACGAGCCCCGAATCGACCGACCATCTGCCGCACCAGCGGGTCGTCATCGACCAGAACCAATACGGGATTCTGCGGTGTCATCGAGCGGATCCTTTCAAGAAACGGCGGTTCATATCCTCGGCATCGGTTGCGGCACCGAGCTTCCCGTCCTGCTGAAGCCCGGTCAACAGGTCGATCAGTTCCATTCGATGGAGACCGTTGGCCGCTTCTCGTCTCAGCAGGTCGAACGCATCGGGCGAAGCCATAGCCTCCTTGTACGGACGCGAGGTCGTCATCGCGTCGTACACGTCCACGACGCCGGCAATCTGGGCCAGCAGGGGAACTTGATCACCGACCAGACCGTCGGGATAGCCGCTCCCGTTCTGCCGTTCGTGATGATGCCTGACAATGGGACGCACGGGCCGCAGCAGTCTGAAGTCGGCGCAAATCTGATCACCGACGATCGCGTGCCGCTTGACGATCTCGAACTCCTCGGGCGACAGGGCCCCGGGTTTCAGCAGGATCCTGTCGGGCGTGGCGATCTTGCCGATGTCGTGGAGATACCCGCCCCGGTACAGCGCCGCGAGTTCGTCTTCGGGCAGGCCCATCGCCTCGGCCATCCTGACGGCGTACCTCGCCAGCCGTTCGCAATGTCCTTCGGTGTATGGATCGCGTGCCTCGATGGTTCGCGCCATCCCCAGGATCACGGCCTCGGCCGAATCGAGTTCGTCGGTGAACCGCTTCAACCGGAGCAGAGCCCGGACTCTGGCCCGCAGTTCCATGCCGTCGACCGGCTTGGTCAGGAAGTCGTCCGCGCCCGCATCCATCCCCCGTATGCGATCGTCCCGGCCGTCGAGCGTGGTCACCAGGACGACCGGCGTGAGGCGAGTGGCCGGGTCAGACTTGATCCGTCTGCAAACCTCGAACCCGTTGATTCCCGGCATCATCACGTCGAGCAGGACCAGGTCCGGAATCGACCGGCGCACCGCCTCCAGGCCACTCTCCCCGTCGTGTGCCACCTCGACGGTGTGGCCGTCTCGGAGCAGGAGGCGCTTCAGTACCTCCGCACTGACGTCAGTGTCGTCGATGACGATGATGCTTGCCGCCTGCTGGATAGCCTCTGACATCGGAAACCCGCCTTCGCGACGACCCGCCGGACTCGCGCTGTATTCCCGGACAGTGCAAGAAGGCGTCCAGATATCCACACGTGGCCGGCCACCGCCATGTCGGTGCCGCAAACACGTGGCGATTCGCGTGTTCGCGCGAGAATGCCAGCCTATTCACCGGTTCAGATCGCGGCCTGTTGCCGTGCACGACCGCACATCGAGTGTGCATGGGCTGCACACTCGGCTCGCACAGGGTCTGGCCGCGGACGTCCCCGAGTACGGTAGACGGTACACGAAGGACGGAAACAAATGGCAAGAAATAGTTCCTAGTGTCTGCCTGGCTCGGGCTTGAGCACGACGCAGGCGAGCGGCGGGATCGTGAGACTGAGCGAGTGGGGATACCCGTGGGCGGGGATCGGCTCGGTCGTCGCCAGTCCGGCGTTGCCGACATTGGATCCGCCATAGGCGGTCGAATCGGTGTTCAGCAGTTCCCGGTACGTGCCGGCGGCTGGCACGCCCACGCGGTATGCACGACGCGGAACGGGCGTGAAATTCAGGACGAAGGCGGTAAAGTCCTCCGGGGCCCTCGCGCGCCTCAAGAACGACACCACCGAGTTGTCGTGGTCGTTGCAATCGATCCAGCTGAAGCCCTCGGGCGTGACGTCCATCTCGTGCAGCGACGCCTCCTCGCGATAGACGCGGTTCAGATCGGCCACGAGCCGCTGCAGGCCCTGGTGCAGCGGCTGCCTCACGAGATCCCAGTCGAGGCTGACGTCGTGATCCCACTCGCGGGTCTGCCCGAACTCGCCGCCCATAAACAGCAGCTTCTTGCCCGGGTGGCCGAACATGAAGCCGTAGAGGGCCCGCAGGTTGGCGAAGCGCTGCCACTCGTCCCCGGGCATCTTGGCCAGCATCGAGCGCTTGCCGTGCACGACTTCGTCATGGGAGAACGGCAGCACAAAGTTCTCCGTGAAGGCGTACAGCATCGAGAACGTGATGTCGTTGTGCGCCCATTTACGGTGCACCGGGTCCTGCGACATGTAGCCCAGCATGTCGTGCATCCAGCCCATGTTCCACTTGAAGGTGAACCCCAGGCCGCCGGCATACACAGGCCGGCTCACGGCCGGCCACGCGGTGGATTCCTCGGCGATGGTCACGGCCCCCGGATGCCGCTCGTGCACGATCGTGTTCAGTTGCCGCAGAAAATCGATGGCCTCAAGGTTCTCGCGCCCGCCGAATTTGTTGGGCAGCCACTGCCCTTCCTGTCTGGAGTAGTCGAGGTAGAGCATCGAGGCCACCGCGTCGACGCGCAGGCCGTCGACGTGATACTCGTCAAGCCAGAAGAGCGCGTTGGCCAGCAGGAAATTGCGCACTTCGTGGCGACCGTAGTTGAACGCCAGCGTGCCCCACTCCAGGTGCTCGCCAATTCGGGGATCGGCGTGCTCGTAGAGCGCCGTGCCGTCAAACCGGATCAGGCCGTACCCGTCCTTTGGGAAGTGCCCCGGCACCCAGTCGAGGATGACGCCAATTCCGGCCGCGTGACACCGATCGACCAGATACTTGAAGTCCTCTGGCAATCCAAACCGGCTCGAGGGCGCGAAGAACCCGGTGACCTGATATCCCCACGAGCCGGTGAACGGATGCTCCATGACGGGCATCAGCTCCACGTGCGTGAAGCCCATTTCCGTCACGTACGCCACCAGTTGGTCGGCGATGTCGCGGTAGGACAGCAACTGGTTGTCCAATGTCCGGCGCCAGGATCCCAGGTGCACCTCGTAGGCGGATACCGGGCGGCTGAGCAGATGGCCATTTCGAGCGCGGCTTTCCATCCACGCATCGTCATGCCACTGGAAACCCGATAACTCCCACGCGATCGTCGCCGATCGGGGCGGCACTTCGAACCGGGTGGCGTACGGATCGGCCTTCAGCGTGACGGCCCCATCGGACCCGCGCACCTCGAATTTGTACTTCTCACCCATCGACAGCCCTGGCACAAACAGGGCCCAGATCCCCGAGTTGCCCACCGGCTGCATCGCGTGCGCGGCGCTGTGCCATCGGTTGAAATCGCCGACAACCCTCACGCCACGGGCATTCGGCGCCCACACCGCAAAGTGCAGCCCCTGCACGCCGTCGAAGGTCGCCGTGTGCGCGCCGAGCTTCTCGTGAATGCGGTGGTGCGTGCCCTCGTTGAACAGGTGGAGATCGAGGTCAGAGAGCAGCGTCTTCATCAGCGTGTGGCCTGACACGGGTGGCCTCGGGTCATACTGTATCGACATTCCCCATACACGCCACATGCTATACGATTGTTGGAGAAACCATGGACATCGGGACGGGACCACGGCCGGACAGGTCGTCACCGTCAACGGGAGGCTACGTTGAAAACAGGTGTCTCGGCAAAGTTCGTCACCACCGAAGGCCCGTTCACGATTCGGCTGTTCGATGAAGATGCGCCGCTGACGGTCGCGAACTTCATTGGATTGGCGGAAGGGTCCAAGGAGTGGACCGATCCGCGAACAGGCAGGAAATCGAATCAGCCCTACTACGACGGCATCGTCTTCCATCGCGTCATCAGCGGCTTCATGATCCAGGGCGGCGACCCGCTGGGCCGGGGAACCGGCGGCCCGGGCTACACCTTCAAGGACGAGTTCAGCCCGAAGCGCAGGCACAGCAAGCCCGGCATCCTGTCGATGGCCAACTCTGGCCCCAACACGAACGGCGGGCAATTCTTCATTACGCTGGCGCCGACACCGTGGCTCGACGGAAAGCACTCGGTCTTCGGAGAGGTTGTCGACGGCATGGACGTCGTCGAGAAGATCGGCAACGCCAGGACGAAGCCAGGCGACCGGCCGGCCACCGACATTGTCATCACCAGCGTCACCATCGACCGGTCATAGGGGTCGGGACGAATTACAAACAAGGTCTCTCGAACATTACGATTCTGTACTTCGTGAGAGACGATGACAATTGTGTCGCTCAGAACGCCCACTGTCGATAATTCGTCCCGACCCCGGCTTCGGGTGCTTCTCGGTCTTCTGGTTGCGGCAAGCATGGGTGCGTCCGCGGTCGCGGGTCCGTTGCCCGACAAGTCCGATCATGTCGTCCAGTACGCCATCAAGGTCAAGCTGGACGCCTCGTCGAAGCAGCTCGCCGGCACCGAGCGCCTGACGTGGACGAACCCTTCGTCAGACGCCGTCGGCGAGTTGTGGTTCCATCTCTATCTGAACGCCTTCAAGAACACCCGAACCACGTTCGTCAAAGAGTCGGGCGGGCAACTCCGTGGCGATGCGATGGCGCGCGACTCCTGGGGCTGGATCGATGTCACGTCGATTCGGACGGCGTCGGGCACTGATCTGACGACGCGGCTGGCGTTCGCGCAGCCAGACGATGGGAATCGCGACGACCAGACCGTGGCGAGACTGGCGTTGCCGGAACCAGTGCCGCCGGGCGGGTCGATCACGCTGGATATCGGGTTCACCGCCCAGCTTCCGCGTGTGTTCGCGCGCACGGGATTCAAGGGCGACTTTTATCTGGTCGGTCAGTGGTTCCCGAAGCTTGGCGTCTACGAGCCGGCCGGCATGCGCGGCCGAGCGACGGGCGGATGGAACTGCCATCAGTTCCACGCCAATTCCGAGTTCTACGCGGACTACGGCACCTATCGCGTCGAGATCACCGCGCCTTCGACGTTTGTCGTCGGTGCGACAGGCGAGAGAACGCACGAGCACACAAACGGCGACGGCACCACCACCTCCACGTACGAGCAGGCTGATGTTCACGATTTCGCCTGGACCGCCGACCCGAGGTTTGTCGCGGTGGCGGCGACGTTTTCGGCGACCAGGGATGTGACACCGTCGGAGTATCAGCGCGCCGCTCAACTCCTGGGCCGGACCCTCGACGAGGTGCGGCTCTCGGACGTCGCCATCACCGTGTTGATGCAGCCTGAGCACCTGGCACAGTCGGCGCGGCACGTGCAGGCCGCCAAGGACGGCCTGAAGTGGTTCGGCCTGTGGTACGGGCGGTATCCCTATCGAACGTTGACGGTGGTGGATCCCGCGTACGGCGCGGGCGGCGCCGGCGGGATGGAGTATCCGACGTTCATTACGGCGGGCACGTCGATCCTGTTCAACCGATGGCCCTTCGATCGGATTCGCGCCCCTGAAGAAGTGACGGTCCACGAGTTTGGCCATCAGTTCTGGTACGCGATGGTTGGCAACAACGAGTTCGAGGAAGCCTGGCTGGACGAAGGCATCAATTCGTACTCGACCGGCAAGGTGATGGAAGCGGTCTACGGCCCGGTGTCAACGGTGGTCGAGTTTCTTGGACTGCGAATCGGCGAGGTCGACACGCTGCGGATGGGCAACAGCCCCAACGCGAAGTTCAACCGGATCATCGCCAACTCCTGGGACTACACGCCGGCGGACTCCTACGGTTTCTATTCGTACCAGAAGCCGGAGATTGCCCTCCGCACGCTCGAGAACCTCGTCGGCGAGCAGACCATGGCGCGCGTCATGCGCACGTTCCACGAACGGTGGAGATTCAAGCATCCGCAGAGCCAGGATTTCTTCGACGTGGTCAACGAGGTCACCGGCCGCGACTTCGCGTGGTACTTCGACCAGGTGATGCGGGGCACCGATGTCGTCGACTACGAGATCGGGTCGGCCGCGTCGGTGCGAGTCGCCGAGGAGAGGGGCGTTGTCGATGACGCGAAAGGCCGCCGGGTGGTAACCGATGAGGAAGCGGCCAGGCGCGACCAGCGGGCCGAGGATCAGAACGCCGGGCCGTACGAAACGACTGTGGTGGCGCGGCGCCGCGGAGAGGCGTACTTCCCGGTCGAGGTCGCGTTCAAGTTCGCGGGGAAGCCGGTTGAACGTCTCACGTGGGACGGGCGGGACCGGACCAGGACGTTCACGTTCGTGCGAGGAGAGAAACTCGAATGGGTCGATATCGACCCGGAGCGCAAAGTCCTGCTCGACGTGAATTGGCTCAACAACGGCCGGCGTCTCGACGGCGACAGCCGTCCGGCGGCAGGCTGGACTGCGCGCTGGATGTTTCTGGTTCAGGTGCTGATCTCGACGCTGGGATTGCTGTAGGCGCAGGTGGGGACGGGTTGGCGTGAACTGCCACGCGCGGAGATCGCGACATGCTGACCGATGTTCTGTTGGGCCTGAGAGCGACCGTCCGAGACTACCGGCTGGTGCTCTTGATCTGGGCCGGGTACGCGGGGCTCGCCGCCGTGGCGGTCGCCCCGGCGCTGACCTGGTGGCGCCGGGCGTTCGACCACGCCACGGAAGCCTCGACTCTGCTCAGGGGATTCAACTTCGCGGTCCTCGGAGACCTCACGAAGTACGACTATGTGGGCGCCTTCGGACTGTTGAACAGCACCATCGCAGGCGTGGCGCTTCTGGCGATCGCGGCCAGCAGTTTCATGATGGGCGGGATGCTCAACGTGATCTCCGGTACGGGCACGTCTCGGGGCTTGATGCATCGGTTCTTTGGCGGGGGGGCTGCTTCTTCTGGCGGTTCTTCCGGCTGCTGCTCGTCGGTGGTGCGTGTGCGGTGATCGTCGTCGCCGGTCTGATGTCCGCGCTGGCGGCTGTCGAACGGCCGCTTCTCGAGAACGCGTCAGAGGCCGGCTCCTATCTGTGGCTTCTCTTCAACCTGCCCGTAGTGGCGATCACGTGCGGCCTGTTCCTGCTTGCGCTCGACTACGCCCGCATCCATGTGGTCATCGGTGATTCACGCGGTATGGTCAGGACGTACTTCCGCGCACTGCTGTTCGTCCTGAGGCACCCCGTCACCACGTACGGGATGGCCATCCTGGTTCTCATTCCCGCCGCCATGCTGATGCTCGGGTATGTCGCGTACGAAACGATGTCGCCCGTCGCGGCCTCTTGGGGAACTATTGCCCTGCTCTTCGGCATTCAGCAGGCAATCGTGGTGACGCGCGTCGGGCTACGGGTGTCGCTGGTTCATGCCGAGTTCCGCTACGCGGTGCGCCTTGCGTCTCGCCCCGGCGTCGAGGTCGCTCCAATTGCCGTACTAATGGCGCCTGACGCGAACGAACGCGGGGATGCGGGGGCCGGGCCGAATCGTCCCGACCCTACGCCAGCGGCAGAGTGACCTTCACGCGGCAGCCGTGGCCGGGGTCGCTTTCGACCGCGATGCCGGCGCCGTGCTGCTCGGCTATCCACTTCGCGATCGACAGCCCGAGGCCGCCGCCACCCGAATCACGCGAGCGCGCCTTGTCGGCGCGATAAAACCGATCGAACACGCGGGGCAGATCGTCGGCGCTGATGCCGATACCCGTGTCGGCCACCTCGATGATCGCGCCATCGGAGGTGGCCCTCAGCGACACGGTGACCCGGCCCGGCGCGGGCGTGTACTTGACGGCGTTATCCACCAGGATGCGCACGAGGCGGCCGAGCGCCGCCGCGTCGCCGCTGGCGGGAACGGGCTGCTCTGGCAGTTCGACGTTCAGATCGAGGCTGGCATGCGCGCAGAGCGTCGACAGCGAGCCATGCAGGTCGTCGAGCAGCACTCGCAGATCGAGAGGCGTCCGCTGGAGGATGTCCACGCCGGCGTCCGCCCGGGTTAACGTCAGCAGATCCTGCACCAGCACGGAGGTGCGCTCTGATTCGTGCAGGATGCCCGAGAGCGCCTCGCGATATTCCGCGACGGATCGCTCGCGCCGAAGCGCGATCTCGGCCGATGTGCGGATCACGGAGATCGGGCTCCTCAACTCGTGCGACGCGTCTGCGGTGAACCGCGTGGTCTCGCGAAAGGCGGCCTCCAGCCGGTCCAGCATCGCATTGAGCGTTTCGGTGAGCCGCTGCAGTTCGTCTCCGGTGGCTGGCACGTCGAGCCGGCGTCCGAGGTCTTGAGGAGTGATGGAACGGGCCGTGCTGGCAATCCTGTCCACCGGCGCAAGAGCGCGACGGCTGATCCAGTAGCCTCCCAGCGCGGCAGCCAGGATGCCACACGGCACGAGGATCAGGACGGCCCACTTGAACTGATCGAGCGCCTCCTGCAGCTCCCCGAGCGGTAAGGCGACATCAACGGTGTACGTCTGGTGCCGTGCCACCAATCGCGCGGTGATCATCCGAAGCGGGCGCCCTTTCATCTGCACGTCGTGAAAGACCCGTCCGCCTGCCGCCAATTCCGGCCCGGCAGGCGGCAGGGCCGCGTCATCGAAGGCGGGCGACTTGTAGAGTACGGCTATGCCTAGGCCGGTGATGCGAACCAGATTCCAACCCGGATCGAGCGTCACGTACTCGCGCAGATCGTCTTCCATCTCCTGCATCGACGCCGGTCCGGTCTGCTGATCGAGGAATCGCCCAATGGCGGTAACCCTCGCAACCAGCCCCTTGTCGATGGCTTCGGCAAAGCTCTCCTGAAGGGTCCACCACGTCGAGGCCGCCAGGACGACGAGCACGAGGCCGAGCACCGTCGCGACCCACACCGTCAACCGCGCGCGAATCGACCAGCGCGTCATGCGAGCGGCTCCTCGCGCACGCAGTACCCGACGCCGCGAACGGTGTGAATCAGCCGGGGTCGGTCGCCGCCGTCGACCTTCTGGCGCAGCAGTCGCACGAACGCGTCGAGCGTGTTGGCTTCGATCTCCCGGTCGTAGCCCCACACGCCATCGATCAGGGCGTCTCTCGCCACGACGTGGCCGGCGCGCCGCATGAGGAACTCGAGCAGGCTGTACTCCGTGCGCGTCAGCGTCAGGGGTTCGCCCTCGCGGACGACGTCACGCGTGGAAGGATCGAGCGTGAGATCGCCCACGCGGAGGCTGACGCCCTGGACGATCGGGCCGCGCCTGGCAACGGCTCGGACGCGGGCCAGCAGTTCGTCGAACGAGAATGGCTTCGTCAGATAGTCGTCGGCGCCCGCATCAAGCCCTTTCACGACGTCCGAGGTGGCGTCGCGCGCCGTCAACATCAGGATCGGCGTGCGGTTACGGGCGCTGCGCAGCCGTCGCGCGACCTCGTAGCCATCAATCCCCGGCAACATCACGTCCAGAACGATGACGTCGAACGATCCGCTCTCGGCCAGAGCCAGTCCCTCGGGACCCGTCCTGCCGAGGGCCACCGTATGGCCCTCTTCGGTGAGCCCCTTCTGGAGCAGCCCCGCCATGTGCCGGTCGTCTTCGATCGTCAGTATTCGCATGCGCCGCCGTATCTATTCTGCACTGCCGTCCCTGAAAGCCGGCTGAAGAATCCAATTCAGCGGATCTTCAGACTTCTCTGGTCTACTGTCAGGAGCACGACCCATTTCTCAACCCTGGAGGTCAACCGTGAAGATTGTCCGTGTGTCAGCGCTCGCTGTTGCCTGCTCATTCACCATCGCCGCCCTCGCTACGGCGCAGACAGCCACCAAGCCCGTCCCGAACCCGGCGCCGGCCGCCAAAGCCGCGCCCGTCATGAAGGCCGCTCCCGCCGCCAAGGCTGCTCCGGCCGCGAAGGCCCAGGATCCGGCCGCGAAGCTGCCAAAGGTCATTCTCGACGCCTTCAAGAAGGCCTACCCGAAGGCCGTCATCAAGAACGCGGCCGAAGAGAAGGACAACGGAAAGATTACGTGGGAAGTCGAGAGCACCGATAACGGCCTCGCCCGCGATCTTGTATACAATCCTGACGGCACCGTCGTAGATATCGAAGAGGAAGTCGCCGCGGCCAGCCTTCCTCCGGCTGTGACCGCCGCCCTCAAGGCGAAGTTTCCGAAAGCGACGATCACCAAGGCTGAGAAGCTGATGAAGGGGAAGACGCTCACGTTCGAGATGGCGATCGCCGGGGCGGGCTCGGTGAAGGCGATTGAAATCACGCCGGAAGGCAAGATCGTACCGCCCGCCGCGAAGGCCGGCGAAAAGGATGAGAAAGAAGACTGCGCATGAAAATGTTTCGCGTTGCACTTGTTATCTGCCTGCTGGCGATCGGCCTCGTCGGGATACAGGCCCCGCTGTTGGCGGCCGACGGCCCCTACAAGCAGCTTGCTGAGATCAAGATCGGCGGCGAAGGCGGCTGGGATTACCTCTCGGTCGATTCTGCTGCGCGCCGGCTCTATGTCTCGCACGCGATCAAGGTCATCGTCATTGACATGGACAAGAACACGGTCGTCGGCGAGATCGCCCCGGCCAACGGCGTTCATGGCATCGCGCTGGCCCCGGACCTCGGCGTCGGCTTCGTCAGCAACGGCCGCGACAATACGGCCAGCATCGTCGATCTCAAGACGCTGCAGATCAAGTCGACCGTCAAGACCGGCCAGAATCCTGACTGCATTCTCTACGAGCCGGGCCACAAGGAGGTCTACACGTTCAACGGCCGCAGCAATGACGCGACCGTGTTCGACGCCGTGTCGGGCGAGGTGAAGGCCACTATCAAGCTGCCCGGCAAGCCCGAGTTCGCGCAGGTGGACGTAAAGGCCGGACGCATCTACAACAATATCGAGGATGCGAACGTCATTGTCGCCATCGACACGGCCACGCACGCCGTTGTGGCGACGTGGCCGATTAAGCCGGCCGAAGGCGCGTCGGGGCTGGCTCTTGACCTGTCCCACCACCGTCTCTACGCGGTGACCGACACGCTGATGGCCGTGGTGGACAGCACCAGCGGTAAGCTGCTGTCGACGTTCCCGATTGGCGCCGGTCCGGATGCGGCGGCGTACGATCCGTCCACGGGGCTGATCTTCGCGTCCAACAGCGACAGCACGATGACGATCGCGAAATCGGACGCGGCGGGAAAGCTCACGCTCGTGCAGACGCTCGCGACGCCGGCACGGTCACGAACGATGACGCTCGATCCGAAGACGCATCGCGTGTATATTGCGGCTGCCGAGTACGGAGCGCCAGGCCCTCCGGGTGCGAACGGCCAGCCGGGTCGGCCGGCGATCGTGGCCGGATCGTTCAGGGTCATCGTTTACGAGATGTCCGCAGCGCAGGCCAGGTAAGAGGGCGCGCCCCCGTTGATCGACCGAGCCGTGCCGAGCACAGCGACACCGGTCCAGCGGCGTTCTGGCTCGTGATAAAGCCGAGTGAGATCCGATCATGAGCAATGGCCGCGGGTTCCTGGCGTCTGGACTTGGACTTCTGATGGTGGTCGTGGCTGGTTGTGTACACTACCAGCCGAGGCCCATCTCGGCGCTTGTCAATCTGGATTCGATAGAGTCCCGGACGCTGGACAATCCTGATCTCGGGATCTTCCTCCGGACCAATCAACACATTTCCGCGTGGCCGCCGAAGCGATGGGATGTCCAGGCGCTCAGCCTGGTCGGCCTCTACTACAACCCCGATCTTGATGTGGCCCGGGCCGACTGGGCCGTCGCGCGTGCAGCCGGAATCACGGCCGGGGAGCGACCGAACCCGAACGCCAGCCTCGCCCCCGCTTTTAACTCCACGACGCCGGCCAGCCAGGTCCGTCCGTGGATTCTCTCGCTCGATCTGGATTTCACCATCGAGACGGCCGGCAAACGGGGGCATCGCATCGCGCAGGCCCGGCAGTTGTCGCGGGCTGCTCAACTCGCGATTGCGAGCGCGGCGTGGCAGGTGCGCAGCCGCGTGCGGCAGAGCCTGCTCGGCCTGTTCGAAGCCGGCGAGACAGCGGCGCTTCTCGAGACCCAGCAGAAGCTCCAATCGACCGTCGTCGAGCTGCTCGATCGGCAGCTCGCCGCCGGCGCCATCTCTCCGTTCGAGCTGACCCAGGCGCGGATCGCGCTCGATACCATCCGGCTCGCATCGCACGATGCAGCCAGGCAGCGCGCCGAAGCCAGGGGGCAGCTTGCTGACGCGCTGGGCATCAGCGTCCACGCACTCGATGGCGCCGAATTCGACTTCGGCCTGTTCCGGCCCCTGCCGAAGGATCTGCCGGCCCCGGATGTGCGGCGTCAGTCGCTGCTCAACCGGTCGGACATCCTGGGTGCGCTCGAGACCTACGGCGCCAGTCAGGCTGCGCTGCAGTTCGAGATCGCCAGACAGTACCCCGATATTCACCTGGGACCCGGCTACCAGTTGGACCAGACCGACAACAAGTGGACGCTTGGACTCTCGGGCGCGCTGCCGCTCTTCAATCGAAACCGGGGACCGATCGCCGAAGCCGAGGCGCGGCGCACGCAGGCCGCCGCGCGGTTCACCGCGGTGCAGGCGCATGCGATTGGCGAGATCGACGTCGCGCTGGCGACCTACCGGGCGGCGCTCGAGAAGGTCACAACTGCTGAGACCCTCGTCGCGCAGTCGCAGAAGCAGGAACGCCTGACGAAAGCCTCGTTCGACGCTGGCGATCTTTCCCGGCTTGATTTGAGTGTCATCCAACTTCAGCTCGCCGTCATTCAACTGGCGCGGCTCGACGCGCTTGTCAAGACCCATCAAGCGCTGGGGCGGCTGGAAGATGCGATCCAGCGACCGACCGACCTGACTGAATGGGTGTCGACCGTGATGCCAAGAGATCCGGGGCAGGTCAGGCAGTGAGGCAAGAGGAATCATCATGAGACGAGGCGCGGCGTTCACTCTGGTTATCGTGGCCGTGGTGGCTCTCGCGGGCATTGTGGCATGGCGGGCCATGCGTTCGGCCCCGGCGGAAGGCGATCCGGAATCGGGACCGACCGTCGTCGCCGTGCGGGTCGCCCCGCTCGTGAAGACGACGCTGCGAGGCTACGTGCCCGCGTGGGGGACGGTTGAGCCCCAGCAGGCGACCGGCACCGAGCCTCCGGCCAGCGCCCGCATTGCCACGCCCGTCGCCGGGATCGTGGCACAAGCGTCATGCGCCGAAGGGCAGCGTGTGGCAAAGGGGACGGTGCTGTTTCGCCTGGACAGCCGCGTCGCCGATGTTGCCGTCGAAAAGGCGAAGCAAGCGGTGCAATACGCCGAACGGGAATTTGCACGACAGCAGAAACTCGGCGCGGGCGAGGCCACCTCCCAACGGCTCTTCCAGGAAGCCGAACAGAATCTGACGATCGCCAGAAACGAGGTGGCCAACGCCGAAGCCCAGCGTGCGTTGCTTGTCATTTCGTCGCCGCTCGCCGGGACCGTCGTGCACGTGGCGGCGCGGCCGGGTGACGCCGTGGATCTGACAAGCGTACTGGCCGACGTGATCGATCTGGACCGTCTGGTCATCGGGGCCGCCGTTCGGAGCGTGGATGTGGCGAGGCTGAGGATCGGCCAGCCTGTCGAGGTATCACTCGGCGCGCAGGGGTCCGCCGCATTGGCCAGTCAGGTGATCAGCCAACGCAGCACGCTCGTCTTCATCGCGTCGCAGGTCGACAGCAAGACCGATACGGTACTGGTGCGTGCGTCGGTCCCGATGGGCGCGGGACTGCGTGCGGGCCAATTCGTGAATCTCCGAATCGTGTCCGAAGAGCACCGCGACTGCCTGGCTGTGCCCGTCGAGAGCGTCGTCACTGACGCCGACGGCAGCACGATCGCGATCGTCACCGGCGATACGGCCGTGAAGCGCGCGGTGAACACAGGACTGCGCGACGGAGCGCTCGTGGAGGTGGAAGGCGACGGGATCAAGGCTGGCATGACGGTGGTGGCTGCTGGCGCATACGGGCTGCCGAAGGAGACCAAGGTTCGGGTGATTCGCCCATGACCAGCACCTCACGACTGGGTCGGTTTTCCTCTCGCTACAGCGTCGCCATAGCGTTCGTGTGCCTCGCCCTGTGCCTGGGTGGCGGGTACGCCGCGTTTCACATTCCTTCGTCTGTCTTTCCGCAAACGAACTTCCCGCGCGTCGTCATCCTCGTAGACAACGGCGTGATGCCGGCCGACGAAATGATGGCCACCATCACCCGACCCATCGAAGAATCGATGAAGGACATCCCCGGATCCGTGACGGTCCGGTCTGCCACCGGCCGGGGATCTGCCGAGATCAGCGTCTTCTTCACGTGGTCGGTCGACATGACCCAGTCGGAACTCTACGTCTTGAGCCGACTGTCGCAGATTCGCAGCACCCTGCCGCCATCGGCGACCACCGCGGTGTTCCGCCTCACCTTTTCCGCCTTCCCGATCGTCGGCGTCAGCTTGACCAGTCCCACCCGAAGCACGACCGCGCTCTGGGAAACCGCTCGGTACAACCTCAAGCTCCGGTTTCTCCAGATCCCAGGCGTGGCGCGCGTTGATCTGGTCGGTGGCCGCACGCCGGAATTCCACGTGATCGTTGATCCCGTGCGCCTGCAGGCCGCCGGGATCGGCCTGACACAGATCACCGAGGCGCTGACGAAGAACAACCTCGTGGCGCCCACGGGGATGCACGAGGAGAACCACACGCTGTACCTGGCCGTGGTGGACGGCCGCCTGCACGGTGCTGGCGACATCGAAAACCTGGTCGTCGCGGTCGTCAGCGGAACTCCAATCCGCGTCAGGGACGTGGCGCGCGTCGAACGCGGGCCGGAACCTGTGTTCAACGTTGTCACCGCCGACGGCGTCAACGCGGTTCTGCTGAACATCCGCAGTCAGCCGGACGGCAGCACGCTGGACATCGCGAGCCGCCTGCGAGAGGAACTCCAGGCCCTCAAGCGCGAATTGCCCCCCGACATGAAACTGGCGTTCTTCTACGACCAGTCGGTGATCGTCAGCGAGTCGGTGCGCAGCGTGTGGGAAGCGATTGCGTTCGGCTTGATCCTCTCGATCGTCATCATCTACCTCTTTCTGAAGAACTGGGGCACCACCCTGGTGGCCACCCTGGTCATTCCGATCACCGTGCTGATCACGCTGGTGGCGATGAAGATGATGGGGCTCACCTTCAATCTGATGACGCTTGGAGGCATCGCGGCCGCGATTGGTCTGGTCATCGACGATGCGATCGTCGTGGTGGAGGCGATTCACGCAAAGCTGATGAGCGGGCTGAAGACGACCGATGCCGTGCAGGAGGCCATTCGCGAGATTGTCAGGCCCCTGGTCGGGTCGACCCTGACGCCCGTCGTCGTGTTCATCCCGCTGGCCTTTCTGGACGGCATCACGGGAGTGTTCTTCCGCGCGCTCGCCCTCACGATGGTCGTGTCGCTTCTCACGTCGCTGGTGCTGGCCGTCACGCTGACGCCATCGCTGGCGACCTGGCTGGTGCGGCGGCGGCCGCACGCCGTCGAGGGCCATGATGTCGAAGAGGGCGGATTCCTCTTTCGGCGCGTCATCCATGTCTACGAGAAGGCCGTTCGGCTGGCGCTCCGGCATCAATGGCTGACGGCCAGCGTCTGCGCGATCGTGCTCGCCGGCGGGGCTGGTCTGTACTCGCAACTCGAGAGCGAGTTTCTGCCGCCCATGGATGAGGGCGGCTTCGTGATCGACTACTTCACGCCGCCGGGCACGAGCCTGTCAGAGACCCATCGGCAGTTGGTGCAGGCTGAAGCCATCCTGGTGAAGACGCCGGAGGTGGAGAGTTACTCGCGCCGAACCGGCGCGCGGCTGGCGCTGTCGATTGCCGAGCCCAACACCGGCGATTTCCTCGTCAAGCTCAAACCAGATCGTACCCGCAAGACCGACGAGGTCATCTCGGAACTGCGGCAGAAGTTCAACACCGAGCTGCCAGGAGTGAACTGGGAGTTCCCCGGGATCCTGGGCGACCTGATCGGCGACCTGATGTGGGCCCCAAAGCCCATCGAGATCAAACTCTTCTCGACCGACACCGCGTTTCTCAAGCAGCATGCTCCGGAGATCGAAGCGCAGCTCAAGAAGATCCGTGGCGTCGTGGACTCCTTCGATGGCCTCGTCTACGCGGGATCGTCAATCAGCCTCAAGGTCAGACAGGCTGACGCCGCGCGCTTCGGCTTGACCGCCGACGATATCGCGACGTCGGTCAACATCGCCATGCTCGGTGAGACGGCCTCGACCGTCCTCGAAGGCGACCGCGTCGTCGGCGTCCGCGTCAAGATCGATCCGTCGCGCCTCGACCGGCTGGCCGTCCTCAAGGAGTTGCCCATTCGTGCGCCGGACGGGAGCGAGATCCGTCTCTCGCAGGTGGTCGACGTCGTCGAAGAGCCGGGCCAGCTGGAACTGCGGCGGGAGGATCTGCGCCAGAACGTCGCCGTCACGGCGCGGCTGGAAGGACGCGATCTTGGCAGCGCGATGGCGGAGATCCGCGAAACGCTCGGCCGGCAGACCTCGCTGCCGCCAGGAACCATCGAGTACGGCGGGCTGTATCAGCAACAGCAGGAGTCGTTCCGCAACCTGTTGATTGTCCTCGGCATGGCCATCGTGCTGGTCTTTACGGTGTTGCTCGTGGAATTCCGTTCGTTTCTCGAGCCGCTCGCCATCGTCATCGGAGCCGTGCTGGCGATGTTCGGGACCATCCTCGCGCTGTGGCTCACCGGCACATCACTAAACGTCGTCTCGTTTCTTGGCGCGATCATCGGCGTCGGCATCGTCGCCAAGAACGGCATCCTGATGCTCGACTTCGTGGAGCAGCTCGTGGCGAGCGGTCAACCACTGCAGGAGGCCCTTGTGCAGTCGGGCCGGCGCCGGTTGCGGCCCGTCCTGATGACGTCGATGGCGGCGGCGATGGGTATGCTGCCGCTCGCGTACGGCGTCGGTTCTGGCGCCGACATGCTGAAGCCGCTGGCGGTCGCCGTGATCGGCGCGCTCTGCATCTCCGTGCTTCTGTCACTTGTGGCCACGCCCACGGTCTACTACCTGATGCGCCGGCTCGGCGACGGCGAGACACCAGCGGCGTAACGGCGGGATTACACTCACGGAACCGGCAGAGGAGACATCATGAAGCGATTGGTGGCCGTGCTGGTGAGCGCCGCGTTTCTTGGCGCCAGCGCGATGGCATGGGGTCAGGAGCGGCCGGCCGCGCAGGCCGGCGGGAAGCCAAACCCGATCGTCGGCGCGTGGAAACTCAACAAGGACCTGACCGACAAGCCCGTGGCTGAGAACGCCCGGGCTGGGGAAAGTGGCCGGCGCCCGAGCGGAATGGGCGGCGGCATCGGCGGCCCGGGCGGAAGAGGCGGTGGCGGACGACGCGGAGGGATGGGCGGGGGCACGGGCGGGGGCGGCTACCAGGGCGGCCGGGGAGGCGACCCGGAACAGATGAAGCGGATGCGCACCCTGCTTGCTGACCTGATCAGGCCGGCCGACGGATGGACGATCGTCCAGGACGGCCCGCTGATGCTGTTCACGAACGTGGACGGCCGCACGCAGAAGTTCACGGCTGACGGCAAGGAAGAGGAACACCTCACCGGCGATGGCGTCATCAAGAGCAAGACGCGCTGGAACGGCGAGCAACTCATTATCGAGGCCAAGTACCAGGACGGACCCAAGGTGACGAGCACCTATACCGTGTCGTCGGATCTGCGGCAGTTGATGATCCACATCAAAGTCGAAGGCGGCGGATTGCCTCGCGAGTTGACGACCAATCACGTCTTCGATCGGCAGGCCGACCTGCGGTAGCGGGCACCGAGCGCCAGGACGAAGGCCCTGAAAAAAAGACTGAGGTCAGCGAAAGAGCAGCCGCACGCCGAGGAAGACCAGCACTGCGCCGGTCGTGGCCTCGAGCGTCCGCCTGACCGCAGGCCGCGCAAACCGATCGGCGACCGCGCTGGCGGCGATCGCGCAGCTCGATTGCCACGCGAGACTCATCGACACGTGTGTGGCGGCGAGCAGCAGGAAGCGCGCGAAGAGGGGATCGCTGGCGTCGATGAACTGCGGGAGCAGGGTCATATAGAACAGCACAACCGGCGGATTGAGCATGTTGGTCATGATGCCGCGCCCGATGTGGCTGCGCCCCGGCGCGCAGGGTGCCGCGTGCGGTTCACCGCCCGCCTGGCGATCAGGTCCGCGTCCTCTGACGCCGAACCAGAGCCCTCGCAGACCAAGGAAGCTGAGATACACGGCACCGCCGACCTTCACGGCGTCAAGCGCCCACGGCCACCGATGCAGCACGAGCGACATCCCAAGCGCCGACCCGAGCGCCAGCGTCGAGTTGCCGATGCCGACACCCAGTACCGTGAACAGAGCGGCCACACGGCCTTCGGCGATCGCCGTCTCGGTGACCACGGCCAGCGTGGCACCCGGGCTCAACACGAGGAGCGCCGAGATGCCCGCGAAGGCGAGGAAGCGCGAATCGGGCATCATCCGTCGCTGGCCCTCATGCGCGCGGTGATGTCGGATTGCTGGAGCGCGTAGAGCGCATCCAGGAACTGGACCCAGAAACTGCCAGGCCCGGCGGCCCGCTCAGCGGCGATTTCGCCCGCGACCCCCATCACGATCATCGCGTGCAGGGCCGCCTCGAAGGCGGACGGATTGACCGCCGCAAACGCGCCTGTCAGCGCCGTGGCGGCGCAGCCGAGTCCGGTCACGCGCGGCATCATCGGATGGCCGTTGTCGACGCGCGCGGTCGCATCGGCGGAGACGATGATGTCGGTCGCTCCGCTCATCGACACGGCGCAGCGGTACTGGCCGGCCACGCGGCGCGCGTGCTCGATCGACTCTCCGGTTGCATGCATGCTGTCGACGCCCCGGGTTGTCGCATCAGCCTGCACCAGCGCCCGAATCTCAGATGCGTTGCCTCGAATGATGGCCGGCGCCACGTCACGGCCCAGGCGCTGCGCCGTCTCCGTCCTGTAGCGCGTCGCACCCGCGCCGACCGGATCGACGACGATCGGAATCCCGATCCGCGACGCTTCCTTCCCCGCCCTCACCATCGCATCCACCCAGGCCGGGCTCAGCGTCCCGATGTTGATGACGAGCGCCCCCGCCAGGCGCACCATGTCTTCCACTTCGTCGATCGCGTGCGCCATCACGGGCGAAGCTCCGATGGCAAGCAACGCGTTGGCCGTCGTGTTCATGACGACGAAGTTCGTGATGTTGTGGACGAGCGGCGCCGTCTCGCGAATGCAGACCACATCGCTCCAAACCGCCGATGGTGTTGTCATCCAGCTCTCTCCCAGCATCCCAGCGGCGCCGGTGCCGCACACGCTCGAATGATCCAGCTTCGTCAACCGCCTTGTCTCGCGAGCCATATTCTTACGCAGCCGAGGAGGAACAGCGAAGACAGTCCGATCAGGATGAATCCGAGCCAATAGTAGGTTCGTCTCAACGCGCTGACGGGAATGAACCGCTTGAGCCGGCTCAAGACGAATGCCAGGCCGACCAGGTAGCTCATCAGCCCCAGGCCGCCGGCCGCCACGAACATCGCCGACTGTCCGGGCGTGAACACCGTGACAACGCCCAGTTGTTCCGCGATGCCCTTCCCAATCAGCCACGTGATGATCATCTGGGGATTGGAGACGGCCAGAACGAATCCGACGACGTAGGACAGATGCTTCCTGCGCAGCATCGGGTGGCTGACGTCGAGTTGATGAAGCGTCCTGCTCTGCCTGAAGCTGAAGCAGGCCAGCGCCAGCAGCACCACCCCTCCCGCCAGATAGAACCACGCCATGATGCCCGGCCTGGACAGGAAAGGAGCGATTCCGAAGAACGCCACACAGCCGTACATCACGTCTGAACTGGCCGAACCCATGGCGACCGCGACGGCGGCCCACGGATGCCCGCCCAGAGCGCGCCGCGCCACCTCGACCTGAGAACCGCCCAGGGGAATGGCGCTCACAAACCCCAACGTGAACGCCAGGAGGAACAGGAGCATCAGAGTCATGGTGGCGTGACTGCGTTGCCGTTGGTCGATCGTCCGGGCATCAGGCGTGACGTAACGTCGAAATCTCGGCTCGGATCCTCGAGCCGATGGCGTCGATGTCCGTCACCTCGAAGCAGCGGACAGTCTGGCAGGTCTTGTAGAGCTTGTTCAAGCACGTGATGTTCCGGCACGGACTGCCGGCAACGTAGGTGTGCGACGGCGCATCCTGATTGGCGGGCAGAAAACCGGGAAGAGCCGAATCGTATCCCGACATCCGAGCCGGCGTGGCGCCGAAGATACCGTGAATGGCCGTCCGGTTGCGGAACGTGCGGGATCCGGATCTCGACACCTTTCGGGCGGCTCCGAGGTGCAGGGGGCCTGTGTCAGCAGACACGAATGCGTCGGCCCGATCGATCAATGCCGACCAGGCGTCCAGAGGCATCGTTGGCGGGATGATGTGGATGTGGCGCTGCTGCGCGGCCGGGAGGGCGTCCCTGAGCCGGACACCAATATTCGCTTCGGAATGCCCCGCGGCCATCAGAATGGGCACCGCGAGCGCTGACAGTTGTTTCAGCAACCCCACCTGTTCATCAAACGGCACCCGCGTATAGGGGGAGGCAGCGTCCGGATTCAGCATGACCAATGGAGCGTTCCCGGCGATCCCGGCGCCTCGAAGGAAGCCTTCAGCCTGGTCGACTGCGGCATCGGACAGATGGATTGAAACGCCCGTGAATGGCACGTCCCGTTTGGGCCGGAACAACGACGACAGCAGTTCACGAACGAAGCTGTGTGCCTGATAGAGAAAATGATTGGGAGCGACCGGGTGGAACTCGTTGTGAACCAGGACCGAGGCATGGCTCAGAAAATGGATGACGGCCAGATCGGGCGGGAACAGGTCCGAACCATCGAAGAACGGACTGAAATTGAAACAGATGTCGTAGGCTCCTTGAGCAATGCATTCGCGAACGCCCTGGCGGTCACGGTCCGACGGCAGCGGAGAGCCGGTGTAGAGGGGCACGACGCGCGTGATGTCAGGATTGCCCTCGATGAGGCTGAAGATGCCCTTCATCGTGACATAGTCGATTTCGGCGTCCGGAAGAAAGTCGCGCAGAGCCGACACCGGGGCCTGCATCATCACGGCATCGCCGATGTGGATGTCGGCGAGGACGAGGATGCGCCTGAATTCACGCACGTTCTTCAGAAGCCTCAGATTGTGTCGACGGGCATGCCAGGTCAGCAGGGGGCTTCCGATCAAAGGAACCAGGGTCGAATCGAGAATCGTGGCGCCCAGACGAGGGAAACGGGTCGTGAGCACGCTGGAAAGGCCGAAGAACCTCTTCTGAAACCGTTCCCCGAACAGCGGGTTGTCCATCGTGTTTGCTCAGGCGCGATCGCGCGCACAAAGAACCGGCCGTCGCAGCACGTCCTCGCGCTGCCGCACGGGATGAATCGGGGCCCGGGTCCGAGGTTCGTCCGTCAAGCGCACCAATGTACATGATCTGTCTGGAGTCATGCCACGGGAAAGGGACAGCTGGACAGAGAGCGCCGCGGGGCGCATTGCAGATGCGCTCGACGTTCGGAATCCGCGGAGGCTGAGAGACTCGGACTTCAGTCGGCTGGTGATAGGATCGCCGCGGCCCGACTGGTGGCCCGCGCCGGCTCTCGCCAGGACCCTGCGGATGATCGAAACCCGGCCGGATCAGGTGCGCACAACGGCCTCGTTGGCACAAGCGACGGTCACGACTCGGAGGAGGCAACATGAAAGAGAGCGGCCGGATTCTCGCCATTCTTGTCGGCATGACTCTGCTGTGCTCCTGCGGCTCGCCGGAAAAGAACGTCGAGCAGCAGCCTGTTGTTCCGGCGGCCACCGCTCAGTCGACGGCGCCGCCCGCAGCGACAGCCGTCGTGGCGACCCTCGCGCAGACGCCTGTGCGGCCCCGGGGCGCGACGGGGCCGCTGGCGCACACCTTCTCGATCGTGGCTCGCGACCCCGCGACGGGCGATCTTGGTGTAGCCGTCCAGTCACACTGGTTCTCGGTCGGCTCCATCGTCACGTGGGCCGAAGCGGGAGTCGGGGCCGTCGCCACGCAGTCGTTTGTCGAGCCCGCCTACGGGCCGCGGGGACTCGATTTGATCCGCAAGGGCGCACCGGCGCCCGATGCGCTGAAGCGGCTGGTGGCCGAAGACGCGCAGCGTGAGGTGCGGCAGGTGGCGATGATCGACACGCAGGGGCGCGTGGCGGCGCACACCGGCAAGCTGGCCATTGCGGCCGCCGGCCACAAGGTCGGCGCGCAGTACTCGGTGCAGGCCAACCTGATGGCCAACGACAAGGTGTGGCCAGCCATGTCGGCGGCGTACGAAAGCGCGAAGGGCGATCTCGCCGATCGGCTGCTGGCTGCGCTGGAGGCGGGTCAGCGAGTCGGCGGCGACATCCGCGGCAGGCAGTCGGCCGCCATCCTGGTGGTGAAGGCAAAGTCATCCGGCAAGCCGTGGGCGGGCGCCGACCGGCTGTTCGATCTCCGCGTGGAGGATCATCCCGATCCGATTACCGAACTGCGAAGGCTGGTGCGGCTGCAGCGCGCGTATGCCCACGCGAACCGCGGCGACGAGCTCGTGGCTGACAAGAAGATCGAGGCCGCGCTCAAGGAGTACGCCGAGGCCGGGCGCCTCGCGCCGGAGATCCTCGAGTTGCCGTTCTGGCAGGCGGTCACCATGGCGTCGATCGGGCGGATCGCCGAGGCCGAGCCGATCTTCCGCCGCGTCTTTGCGAAGGAGCCCTACTGGGCGGATCTGGTGCCGCGGCTTCCGGCGGCCGGGCAGTTGCCAGACGACAAGGCCCTCATCGCGCGCATCGTCGCGTTGAGGCCGACGCGCTGACGAGCCTGAGTCCGAACGAGAGTGGCGGCGCGTCCCGTCCGACCGCCGTCGCTCCCACGTCGGGGCGTCTACCACAACACCATCGACTCTTCGAACAACTTCGCGAGATCGTCGGCTGCAGCGGGGCGTGGCGACAACCCGAGCAGTCGCTGCTGTGCGAGTGTCCCGTCGACCAACGCTGGCAGGTCAGACAGTGAGTAACCGACCGCCTTCAAGCCGCGCGGCATCCTCAACGTCTGCATGAAGTGCATGACACGATCTGACAGAACAGGCCCTGCGTCAGCCGGACTCGCGTGAGAAATGTCGGCTCCCAGTGCTTTCGCCGCGAGTAAGTGACGCTGCGGCGACGTTGGGGCTGTGAATCGAGCCACCGCCGGCGTCTGCAGGATCACGGACATTCCATGCGGCACAAGCGGATGTCTCGTCGCGTACCCATCCGGCCGGAATCCACGGACCATTCCGGCCACCGGATACGCCATCGCGTGGGGCAGGTGCACTCCGGCGTTTCCAAATCCGATGCCGGCCATCGACGCCGCGAGGATCATCTGCATTCGAGCGTCAACGTCATTCGCGTCTGCCACCGCTCGAGGAAGAAATTCGGCAACGATCTCCAGCGCTCGCATGGCCCAGACGTCGCTCATCGGATTCGCGCCTTGATACGCCGCCCGCATCGAAGGCCGCGGCGGACGCAGGCGTTGGTCGTACGGCAACGCCGTGACACTCTCCAGAGCATGACTGAGCACATCCAATCCTGCACTGGCTGCCACTGCCGCGGGTTGAGTGTGCGTGTTGTCCCAGTCGACAATCCCCATGGTGGGCCGCATGAACTTCGACGCAATGCCGGTCTTCACCCGCAGTGGCGTGTAGTCGAAGACCGCCACGCCGGTCGTCTCGCTGCCTGTTCCGGCGGTCGTTGGAATGGCAATCAGCGGCTTCAGGGGGCCCGGCACCGCCCGCTGCCTGCCGATCGACGGATTCACGTAGTCGAGGAAGTCCGCCGGATACGTCGCATATACGTTCGCCGCTTTGGCTGTATCGATGGTGCTGCCCCCACCGACGGCCACGATGGCATCGAACCGACCTTCCGTCGCGAACGCCGACGCCGCCATGAAGCTCGCGTCAGTCGGCTCCACTTCCACGCCGTCAAACACGTCGAACTCCAACCGGCTGTCCTCCAGCGACTGCTGCACGATCGCGCCAGTCGGCAGTGACCTCAGCGCCGGGTCAATCACGACCAACACGCGCTCGGCCCCGAGATCGACCAGGTCCATGCCGACCTCGTGCGTGATCCCGCGTCCGAAGCGGCAGTTCGAGGCCATGATGTGAAATGCGGTGTCGTTTGCAGATTGACTCATGACGGCTCCGATGGCCTGGTGCGTCGGGGCAGCGGTTCCCCGGTCCTGGCAAATCTACAGGATCTGGCGGACTTCGCGACGAAAACGGTCTTGAGTCGGCGCTGGCTCGCCCTCACCACACGTGGCTCTACGAACCAACGACCGATCTGGCGGCGCTCGGTGCCGCCTGCGCATTCGGCCTCGCACGAAATCACCCGTACAACGACGGGAACAGACGCGTCGCGCTCGTGGTCATGCTGACGTTCCTGGCGATTAATGGTCAAGACATTGAAGCCGACGAGGATGATGTCCTGACCAACATGCTCGATCTTGCTGCCGGTCGACTCACGGAGCCGGAGGTTGCCGCCTGGCTTCGCTCCAGAATCGTCCCGATGAAATGGCCGCCTTCGAGCGGACCGCCCAAGGTCTGGCGCTCACCCGCGGCGGCTCTCGTCTCGCGCGGCCGTCTCGTGTGGAAACCGAACCGACGTGCCCAAGAGTCCAAGAAGACGTACTTATCGCGTACGCGAGAGCGCGCGCTTCAGGCCCACGAATCCAGTCCAGGGTAAACGGCGCCCGCCATGCGGTAACCCTGTACGCGCACGCAACGCAGCTCTCGAACGGGCGGGCCTCAGAGTTCGCCACGACCCGCCTGGCCTTTCCCACGTGACGACCGATCCGATTCGTGGTTCCGTCGTTCGTCGTCTCTGTCTTTGATCTCACTCAACGTTACGAATGAGCCGCGCGCCTTTGCGACCCTGGGCGCGTCGACCCCATTCGATTGTTGGACCGCCGTCGAAGATTTCCGTCGCTCACAGCTTTGCGGCCCCGTCGACCTTGCTGAGATTCCGATCGAACGTGCCAAGCGGCAGATGTCCCGCCTTTCGCGCGAGTTCGACGAGGAGACAGTCGGAAAACCCCAGCGCGGGTCGCCGCCGAAATGTCTCAAGTGCCGCCGCCACCGCCTCCGGCTCCTGCAGCGTGAGGCACTGATGGTTCAGCAGCATGTCGACCGCCCGAGCGACGTGGTCCGCGTCGCGGTCGTAGACGGTGGCCAGCACCCACGTGGCTTCGGCCAGGGCCAGCACCGATACCCAGGCGCCGGGTTGTACGAACGCGTCGGCAACCGCCACTTGCTTCGGCTTGTCCCGCGTCAGCAGCCGCACGAGAACGTTCGTATCAACCGCGCGCATGGCGTACCCGGGCGTGCTGCCGGATGCCTTCCTTCAGTTCGCTCAGCGCTCGTGGTGGCGGGATCTGTTGCCCGAAGAGCGCCCGGTGAATTTCCACCGAAGTGTACCGCCCAGACCGCCGGACCACGACCGCGTTCCCCTCTTCGTTCCATTCCAACAGGGAACCCGGCCCGACACCAAGTTTGCGGCGCACCTCGGCAGGTACCGACACCTGACCTTGAGCCGTCACTCGTGATCGTGCGATTGGCATAGGCGATACATTACCACGGTAATGCGTTGATTGACAAGTGGCCGGGCGGCGTTTCTTGTCTGTCCCTTCCAGAAACTCCACCGCCAGCAACGACTCCGGAGTCGGTTTGCCATCGCTGCTGAACTTGATTCGGGCCGAGAGCGCCATCGTGTTCACCACGGGCTGTTAGCGATGAGGTCGACCCAGTCCACCCCGACGCCACTCGGCGCGTTCAGGTCGATCCCCCAACGCGCCACCAAGACACGCTTCGCGTAGCCACGTGCCGGTGTCACTTCTTCCGTCGACGACTCCGACCAAGTAGTCCCAGCAGCGTCCAAGCGACAACTCCGGTGTCGCCACCTCGCGAGCCACCAGCGCCGACCCGCGCAACTCGGCTGTCTCAGAACCCTCCCGCGGCGCGAAGGTGATGTACGTGGTGATCGTTCCCTCCTTCTACTTGCCGCAGACTGTCGCCTTGATAGTCGCCACGACCCGGTCCGAGGCCACGCCTTCCTGAAGGGCCTTGACGGCGTCAGGCCCAATGGCGCGGGCAATGGGGTCAGCCGAGAGGAGGTCGAGGCTCCACCGGGTGGACCGCTGAACCGTCAATCCGAAACTCCCCTCGGTCTGGTCTGCGAAGATGATGTAGCGGCTGCCTTCCTCGAGCGCGGGGAAGCGGCTGTGCCTGGCCGTGACCAGCTTTCCCTTCACCATGACGGCGCCGCCGGGCCGTACATAGCTTGTCGTGCCTCCGGACGCCTTGGGGTCACCTCTGAGCACCGCGTCGACTCGAATCGTGTAGTCGCTCAGGATGAACTGAGCGTTCTGCGTCAAGAATGACTGCCGGTCGATCGCGGTTCCCACTGAGACGACCTGCGCCGCACAGGTCGATTGTCGAACCTGCTCCTCCCAGGTGCCGGGACCGCCGGCCTCAATTACAGAACTGCGCTCGTCCTGAATTGCGCGATCCCACTGTGCCGTGAGGATGTCCGGCCTACCAGCCGCGCGGGCTCGACCGACGCTGGCCAGCGTGTGAGCCAGCGACCGTTCCTGCGCCTGCCTCTTCAGTGCAACGTTCTGGCGCTCATCCGCGCCCTGCTGGTCCGCCCTCACCGAGGCGAGCGGGAGGACGGGCCCGACGCCCAGGACCAGGAGTGCGACTGCGACTGCAAGACGATGGTGCATTCGTTCCTCCTTCCTTGTAGTTGCTGACCAGATACGCCTGCAGACAGCAGCCCACGGGGGCCACGCGCCCTGGCGCAGGCGCGATGCAAAGACCCCGTACAGCCGATGGCGGAAGCCGGCATCCGGCGTGCGGTCCGACGGTCAACCGGGGTGTTCGATGGGCGTGCATGGCGGACGAATCGCGCGTGGCGTTCGCCCACGATGCGAACAGATGAGAACCCGCACTCAGGGCCGACACGCACCGCCGAATCTTGGGGAGTCAATCTCTCCCGACGCCGGGCGTCAACTGGAGACATCGCTGTGACTGGACCAACAAGGCGCCTGCACCGCCTGTTGTTCTCAAGGGCATTCTCACTGCGGCTGGAACGGGAGTCAAACGTTTGTGGCTGCCGATGGAAGAATGTGTGCAAAGCGCGCGCTTCAGGCCCGCAAGTCCAAGCCCAGGGTGAACAGCGCACGCCATGCGCCAACCCAGGGCGCACAGGCAGCGCATGTCTCGAACGGGCGGGCCTCAGCGTTCGCTACTGCCCGCTTCACCTTGCCCGGGTGACGACCGATCCGATCCGTGATTCGATCGTTCGTCGTCTTTGTCGTTGTCCTTGATCTCGCCCAACGATCAGCACTGAACCGCAGTGCAAACACTCAGGAACACATTCGCGCTGTCGACTCCAGCCCGTGGTTAGGCCTTGAGGATGGATGCTAACTGGTTCCGCAATTCGGGGACGCGCGTCTGAACCACGTCCCATACCAATTCGAAGTCGACGCCGAAGTAGTCGTGAATCAGTCTGTCCCGCATACCGGCCATGGCGCGCCACTCAACTGTTGGGTGCGTCGCCCGAAAGTCCTCCGGAACCTTCTTCGCGGCCTCGCCGAAGATCTCAAGACTCCGAACAAACGCCCGACGCAGAGTCTCGTCGACCACGAAGGCCTCGAATGACAAGTTTGCGCTCCGGTCGATCAGGTATTCGGCTTCGACGAGAATGTGCCGAAGATAATCAAGCGGCTCGAAGGACATCTTGCGCTTCCGTCAAGATTCGAGGGCCGAGAAACGGGGAGAGCGCCTCGGTTGTCACAAGCTCGACGGGCCGCCCCAGATGCGCCTCAAGGAGTTCGGCAAGGGCCAGAAACCGGTTGTACGATTTCGCCCCCGGTGCGAACTGGACCAGGAGATCCACGTCGCTTTGAGCGTGAGTCTGGCCCCGCAGGACGGATCCAAACAGCGCGAGCCTGGCCACGCCCAAGGCGCGAATCTCCCGCTCGCATGCCGCTAGCCGTTCAAGTGCCTGCTCGCGGTTGAGAACCGGCGATTGCATGGCTACAGCCTATCCGCAGTCGGCACTTGGATCCAAATGACTGAGAGACGCAGACAGGGTGACTTCCGCACCGTGCGAACAATGAGGCGTACCTCCGGCAGCGACGCGGCGCGGAGGGGGGATTTGTCCGCCTTCGCGCCGTTGCGCTTTGGCGGGACAGCCTTCGCCTGTCCTGGGCTTGCCCAGCCGAAGCTCGCTCAAGGTGGATGGCAAGCCGAGGGCGAGCGAAGGCTGGCGGAGAGGGGGGGATTCGAACTCTCGCCGCAATTGCCGCAACTCATTGAAATATAACGACATAAACGACTTAGCCCGGATCCGCCAGAACCGCTAGAACGGCTCAAACCGCTCAAATACCACCGGACGAGTACGTATCGAGTACGCGAGAATCGGCGCTTCAGGCCCACGTGAGCGGCGACAATTAGCTGCCGACAAGTAATTGACGCCGCGCACCACGAATCCAGTCCAGGGCGTACCGCCGGCGGAATACGAGGCGCGCTATTATGAGCACGCCAAGGTGGCCTGACTCACATAACTCGCTCTCCCAGATTCCCGGTACGATTCACACCCTATCGTCGTTCACAAGCCATTCAAGAACGCAAGAACGCGTCGGAGCGCGAGAGACGCCAGCCAACGTTCGCGTCGGCCCCTGGGCGTATCCGTCCAACATTCTCTCAATATTGTGCGCCGGGCCTCGACCGCGCTTTGGAGCTGCTCGACCGCTCGCCCCGACAACTTGAATCGCGTGCCCCGACGTTCATCGACCAGGTACATTCCCGTATGGTCCTCCTGGTCGGTCTCTCGGCGTCTCAACACCAGCACACCGCTCAGCGGCTGCCGCTCCTGACTGCGATCCGCCGAAACGTGCCCGGTGGTGGCACATGTCGCGTCTAGCTCGTCGTTCATTCCAGCACAGGCATGCGAAATGTGGGCCAAGCAGGGATGATAATTACTGCGCCGGTTTCAAGGACTGTGCTCTGTGCCGTGCGCAGTTTCTGCCATTCGTAGGGGTTGCGAAGTTGGCAGTTCCTGCCTCAGGAGCACGCTGTGCGCGACGGAAGCCCGTTCACCACTCACGACAATCGCTGAGAGCGATCCTGAAAGCCTCCGAACTCAAATCGACCAGCCACGTTGCGCAGAATCCCGACTGAAGCCCGGACCAGATCGGTCAGCGCCAGAAGCAGCTCGCCGGTCTCCCGCTCATCCTATGGCCGATCAACGGGTAGCTCGATAGCGCTATTACGGGATCGGTAGGAACTCCTTGAGCCGTGTGTGTTGAATCAACTGGTCCAAGGTCGCGAGCGTGAACACTTTGCCCTGAGTCTTCATTAGCATGCGGCGCATATCTTCACGACGCACGCCAAAACCTCGTCCGTCGATGCAGGCCACAACCTCGAAGCCCGGTTGACCGGCCCGGATTCGTTCGTCTCGAATGGTGGCGAGCTTTTCGATCCGTGTCACCTTATCGCGAGCCGTGCCGTCGTCCCCGGTGATCTTCGCTTCAATCACGACGGTCGGATCGAACTCGGTAGGGATTAGGAAGTCCGGCGTTTGTTCGAACCCAGGGATCCGCTCCGCGCGTTTGGTCTTCCGAGTGGTGATCTTCGCGCGGTGCAACCGTTCTTCGATAGCGCTCTCCATCACGTCGCCGACCAATTCAGACACTGAGTCTCGATGGCTCGCAAACGGTCGGCCGAGGTAGCGCTCGTACAAGAGCACCGCATACGGCACGTGCTCCATCGCCGCGTGGCGCAGGGAAATCAAACCCTCCATCGTGTCCATCTTCGCGAGGCGATGAACCGTGTCGGCCGCCCCTGCTGGGGCGCCGCGCCCGACGTAGTCGACGGCGACAGATACCAGGGCTTCCGCGCGAGTCAACGCGAGATTATTTCGCGGGCGGGCCAGACACGCGAAATAGTCACGTTCATGCCGACACCGGACGTCCAGATCGCGAACCGCTCCCTGGGGCACGGCTACGTCGCGTTCGGTGCGGGCGAGGTCCGCCCACTCCGGTGAAGAGAGCCCAAGCATGGTCCGGAGCACCAGGAATGCCACGGCATCGACTCGTAAGGCCGCCCATATTGTCTCGACAGTGAACGTGTCGAACGCGTTCGTCTGCTGCTTCAGCGTCTCGTACGCCGCCTGGAAGTCGCGATATTCGACGAAGTGCGGTCCTCGTGGCAGGACAAGGAACTGCGATTGCAGGTCGGCAAACGTTGCATCGACCAATTCGTCGAGGTGGCTCAGGAGTTCATCGGGGTTGAGCTCAAACGGCCTTGGCAATCCGGGCCTCTTTTCCGTGGGGCTGGGATGTCGCGAGTTGGCCAACCAACCGCAGAATGTGATGTTCGATGCTCTGATCGCGCGTGAGCAAGAGAAGGGTCTCTCGGGCCCGGGCGAGCCGTTCGACGAGTGGAGCGTCCGGATTCCAAACCGGGTGGAGGCGATTCACCGCGACCCTCGCCAGATGGCCGGCGGCTAGGCACCGCAAGTCACCTTCACTGAGACGTGGCATCTCCGGTTGGAGCAGTTCGAGATCATGGGCCAAGCATACTGCCACGTTGGCGCTTGAGCGGCGGCTGCCGTTATCCCGGCACACGAAGACCGAGTCCAGCACGGACGAGCCGGTGCCGGCGATATGCAATGAGGCGCTCATCTCGGCGGCGGCGGGGAGCGTGGCCGTGCAGTCGAGGCCGGCGTCGAGGATGGCGACGACAAGCGGGGCGTAGACAGCTGGCACGTTGTGGTGATAGGTGAACACAAACGGGGCGCCGGGTTTCAGCGCAGCCGCGTAGTGGCGGAAAACCGCGGAGAGCCCGACGGTAAAGTGATCGAGCCCTCGGCCCAGAGTCGTGTTGCCCGTCAACTCCTCGGACGTCCGGGTCGTGGTCTTCCGGAACGCGGCGAAGTCATCTTGCAGGCCGAGCCGGAGCCAGACATAGCAGAAGTCCATCAGTTCTGCGTACTGGACGTTGTCGAAGTAGGGCGGATCCGTGAATACCCCATCGAGCGAATTGGGGGCGAGCACCGGCTGCGTCGCCGGTCCGGCGACCAACCAGGCTTCCCGGCGATCGGGCGCAGGCGGTTGGTCGACCAGATCAGCGCCGATTCGCTCACCCTCGATCCGTACGGTTTCCTTCCGGCCGCCGTTCTGCCGTGTCTCGAACGGCGTCGTGCAATATCGCTTCGCGCGAAGGTACTTCTCAACGAAGTGGCGGAAGGAGCCGGATCCGACGGCGGGAATTCCCAGCAAGTTGTTCTCGCATTGCACCAAGCCGACGGGGAAGCCATGCACGCTAAAAATGTCCTGGCACTTCAAGGCGTACGTGTCGTAACGGCAAAGCATGTTCTGGTAGCGCAAGCAATCGGAGAAGACCGTGAGGAGGGCGTGTCTCACGGACGCGTCCGGCACTTGCCGAACCCGATCCAATAGCGTTCCCAAGCCTAGCAGTTGCCGCGCGTTGAACATGTCGCGGTAGAAGCGATAGCCCCAGCGGTGCAGCCGCGCCGTCTCATCCCCGTTCGGGATGGCATCGGTCGGAATGGTGAGCGAAGGGCTAGCGGCCAGCAGCTTGGACGCCTTCCGTACCCGAGCCAAATCGCGCGGATCGGGTGCCTTGAAGAAGCGGCCCTGGTGGTTGGGCTTGCACCGCTCGCAGAAATACTCCAGTGCCCAGAGGCGGTGGGCAGGAGGCTGCGACAGCAGTCGAGGCTGAGGATACCTGTACCCTTGGCCGCATTGCCGACATTCGATCTGCTGGCGCTGCGCTGGCCCCTCCACCGAGACCGACGCCCGGCAGGAGCTACACCGGGCAGGGCGCTTCTGGGTTGGTTGCTCGTCGTACTCGTTCAACGCCCCACATTCGGCGCAGACGACGACGTGCCGAGGATGACGTTCTGCCTCCGCGAGCAGGTAGCCCGGGAAGAGATCGTTCGCCGTTCCGCAAGCAGGGCAACTCTCCGTCTTTACCCAAAGGAAGTACTTGACGTCCGCGCTCTTACCGCAATCGAGGCACCGCGTGCGGTAGAGGTCTGCCAGTTGCCGCTCCGTGTCAACGACCACAATCGCAGCGGCGGCCTCGAAGGCCTCGAGGTCAAGCGGCGACAGCGACTGGCGCACGATCCAGTGCGCCATCGGATTCACATCCGCGCCGATCACGCTGAAGCCCAGGCGATTCGCTTCGACAACCGGTGTACCACCGCCCATGAAGGGATCGGCGATCACGCCCTGCAGTTGGTGTGTCCGCCAATAGCTCGTGTCGAGGGGCTCGCGTCCGTTGAATTCGGCGAGGAGGAGGTTGCGGAAGATCGTGCCAGGGCGCCGCGCAAACCACTTGTGGATACCGATGATCGGTCGGTAGTTCTGTTGGATCTGCTTCTCTTTGAGCGCCAACGCGGTGGCGAACGCCGCGTCGAAGTGCTGTTCCAGACTCACGTGTCCGCCTGCTCTCAGTGATCTGAGGTTCGGAAGTTCGTGACTATAGCATACGGCTCCGAGCCCGCTTCCCGCCAGGACACCGTCAAGATGTTGACATTCCCCCGTGGCGGCGTAAAATAAGGGACATGTATGTGACAGAATCCTAACACAATTATGGGACGCAAACGTCAATTCACGACAGAGCAGGTCCTCGGCGCGATCCAGCGCTGGGTGGTAGAGCACGGCATGTCCCCCACGGTGGAAGAGTTGCGCGTACGGCTCAAAGTCGGTTCGGCCCGGACCGTGCTGCGCTATTTGGAATGGCTGGAAGCGGACGGTGCCATCGAGCGGCGCTCCGGGGCCCGCGGCGTCCGGCTACTGAGGACGTCCCCCGCCGGCATCGAGACCAAGGCCGTGCCGCTGGTGGGCCAAGTGCCTGCCGGCCCGCTCATGGCAGCGGAGGAAAACCTCGAGGGCTGGATCCGCCTGCCGAAATCGTTTCTCCGGCCGGAAAGCAGCCGGTTCTTTCTGCTGCGCGTGCGTGGCGACTCCATGAACCGCGCCAAGGTCGGCCGGGACACGATCGAGAACGGCGACCTTGTGCTGGTCCGTCAGCAGGCGACGGCCGCGCCACGCGACATTGTGGTGGGCCTCATTGATGGCGAGGCAACCGTCAAACGGTTCTCTCCCGCGGATGGATACGGCGTCCTGAAACCTGAGAGTTCCAATCCCATCCACCGGCCGATCGTTGTCGGAGACGACTTCCGCGTGCTGGGCGTGGTAGATCGTGTGCTGAAGAAAGGGTCGGAAATCCTAGATCTGATCGAGGAATAAATGACTAACAACAAAGACGACTTCGAGATGCCGGCGAAGGGATTTGTGTTCTGGCCGGTCGGAACTGGTGACAGCACCACGATCGTGGTGAAGGACGACATCGACATGCAGGTGGATCTGCATCATTTGACCTGCGCAGAAGATGACGATGACCCCCATGCACCGATTCTCGATCCGTTGGTAGAACATCTGCCACGTCGAAACGACAAGCCGTATCTCTCGGTGTTTGTGCTGACCCATCCGGACGAAGACCACTGTCTGGGATTCACTGACCTCCTCAAGCGTGCCCAGATCGGTGAACTGTGGTTCTCCCCCCGAGTGTTTCGCGAGTTCAAGACAGACCTCTGCGACGATGCCAAAGCGTTTCAGAAGGAGGCGAAGCGGCGCGTCAAGAAGATGATCGATGCTGATGGACAGGTCGCGTCCGGCGATCGCCTACAACTCATCGGATACGACGATTTGTTGCAAGAAGACGAGTACAAGGGGTTTCCCCTGAAACACTTGACGGTCCCCGGTAACACGATCACCGAACTCGACGGCGAGGAATGCGCAGATGTGTTTCGTGCATTCGTCCATGCGCCCTTCAAGGACGACTCGGATGGCGAACGTAACGACACGAGCATCGCTCTCCAGGTGGTTCTGCGCAGCGGGAAGACAGAATGCTCGGCGTTGCTCCTCGGAGATCATCGCTATCCGACCATCAGGCGCATCTTCAAACGGAGCAAGTCAGTCGACCTCGCATGGAACGTGATGCTGGCTGCCCATCACTGCTCGAAATCGGTCATGTACTGGCAGGATGAAGGCGAGAAGGAGGAATCGCTGAAGCAGGCGCTCCTCGATGACCTGGAGAAAGCCGAGTTGAGCCCCGGCTACATCGTGGCCAGTTCAGAACCAATTCCATCGAGCAACGAGGATGGCGACAACCCACCGCACGGGAAGGCCAAGGCCCGCTACGAAGAAATCGTCAAGGATGCCTTTATCTGCACACAAGAACACCCAGACACCAGGAAACCAGTCCCAGTAGTCTTCCAGTTCGCGAAGGACGGTCTGTCCCTGCCCGAATCTGGAGCGGCCAAGAGCGCCGACATCCAGAAACCGATTGCCGCAGCTGTTACAGTCGCTCGAGGCACGCAGGAGCCCCCAAAAGAAAGAGTGGGCTTCGGCCGACGACATGACTGAAGGGCAGGAACTGGCTCTCGAGCAATTGCGAGAGGTCGCGAGGTTCGGCGCCCGAGATCTGGAGGTTGTCGAACTCAAGCCTGATGAGCCAACCACCAACGTATTACGTGTCGATTTGTCTCTCCGAACCGGCCACTTGGCCCGCGCAGAGGACGGTCTGCCGCTTCGCGACCGCGAACGAGTTCTGATCGACATTCCCCCAGATTTTCCGTTCGAGCGCCCAACCGTCGAGACGAGACATTCGAGATTCGCGGGCTTTCCGCACGTGCAGTTCAGCCGACACCTCTGCCTGTACCAGGCACCTGGCGTCGAATGGAATCCGTCCGACGGGTTCTTCGGCTTTTTGACTCGGCTCGAGGAGTGGTTGGCACAGGGGGCCGCGAATCAGCTTGATCCAGTGGGGGGGCCACTTCACCCGCCGGCAATCTACCCGACGCATCCCCAACTAGTAATCCCGAGGATGGACGCGCCTGCCGTAGGCGCTGATCATTGGTATGGTCTTGCACGGCTGTCGGTCGTATCCGACCGCCGCCTCGATATCGTCGGCTGGCTGCCAGCATTTGGGCAAGAAGTGGTGCCACCGGTCGGCGCAGCGGTTCTATTGGCATCGACGATGCCCTGGGAGTTCCCGCGATCGGTGAGGGAGCTGGTCACGCATCTCGAGGCACTAGGCGTGGAGCGCGGTCGCCTTCTTTTCGCGCTGCAAGTCGCTGTGATTCGGAACCCTGAAGACGCGCCGTTGTACGTCGTAATCGGTGCGCCCATGCGTGGCATTCGTGGAGGCGAGCTACGCCAGCACTTGAGCGTCTGGTTCATCGAGCCGATGATGGCGAAGGCTCTCCGTCTTGCCGTCGAGAAGTACTCTCAACATGAACGGCTTCAAGAGATCGGGGCGGAAGTTGAGGCCATTATTTGGGACTGGGCCGAGCGTGTGAAGGTGAGTTGGTGCAATGTTCGAGAGGACCGACCAGAGATCGTGACGAGACGGGACCATAGTTCACCGATGGCGTTCTTTCGGAACAAGACCGTCGCATTGTGGGGATGCGGTGCTCTGGGCAGCCACGTCGCCGAGCATCTTGTTCGGGCTGGTGTTCGCAGGCTAGTGTTGCGGGACAGCGGAGTTGTCGCGCCGGGGTTGCTGGTCAGGCAGCAGTTCGACGATGCCGACGTTGGCAAGAGCAAGGCCGGGTCGCTCGCTCTTCGACTCAAACGAATTCGCGGGGAAGTTGACGTCGAGGTGGAACTGGACGACCTGGTGACTGGATTGCTGTCGGCGGAGAGCTGGGACGATGACGTTGATGTCATCATCGAATCGACTGGCTCACAGTCGGTCCTCAAGAAGCTTGAGCGGCGATGGGCATCGGCGTCCGATAAACGACCTGCTGTCGCTTCCTTGGTAGTCGGTCCCGCCGCCGAGCGGGCACTCGCAGTAGTCGCGCGCGCCGGGCAGCACTCGGGTGGCCCTCTGGATGTAACTCGACGGGCGAAGTTGGCCGCCTGTGCGGACGAATCGCTCCTGCGTTTTCGGCGAGAATTCTGGCCAGACACCGGGAAGTCGAAGGGGCTGTTTCAACCGGAGCCCGGCTGCTCTGACCCCACATTCGTCGGTTCGTCGGCCGATCTCGCGGAACTCGCCGGAGCCATGACGAATCTGGTGGCCCGCGATGCGTCCTCCACGGACCCGGCACACGCGCACTTCATTCTCCGTCACGACCTCGACACTGAACCGAGTGAGCGAGTCGCCGCGCACTTCACTTGGACGGCAGAGAGAACCGTGCAGGATGGCCTACGGGGCTACCACGTTCGCATCAGCGACAATGCTTGGGCCAGCATCCTCTCCGTCATAGAAGAAGGTCGTCGGAGGAGAGGTCCGCGCGTTGAGACTGGCGGGTTACTGTTGGGGGAGCGAGATGACGCGTCGCGCGTTGTATGGATCACAGACGCCACGGAGCCCCCGCCGGACAGTCGGGCTACCCGATCTGGATTCGTGTGCGGGACGAAGGGTTGCCACGAAACGGACGCCAAACGGAGAGCCGAGACGCTGAACGGAGTCCACTTTGTTGGCATGTGGCACACGCACCCTGGCGCTCCACCAGAGCCGAGCAGTATCGATCTGGAGGGCATGGCACGTCTCGTGTCGTCTTTCGATCCGCCGATCGCCCAAGCACTGCTGGTGATCGTCGGCCACACGCCGGCCAACCCGACTCCCGCTGCGTACCTCTTCAGGCGTGACGACTTCTGGGGAACGCCTTCGGCTTCTTACTTGACACGACGAGCTACGAGCCGCTCCTGGGACTGGCTGGTACAGACCCTGCGTGCCTTGCTGTCCGGTTCACGTTCACGAACGAATCACTCATGAAAACCAATTCACTGCTAGACCCATACGTCAGACGAGCGCGGCTGCAGCCAGCGTTATTGGTGGCCCTGCCCGTTGCACTAGCTGTCTTGGCTTGGTTTCCGACCGACGCGCTTGTTGCCGGCGCTTTGTGGAGTTTCATCGTATGGTCAGGTGGAACGGCTCTGATTGCACAGGTGGCGCGCGACCGGGGGAAGGCGAAGGAGCCGGAACTCTTCGCCAAATGGGGTGGAAGACCGACGGCACGGCTCCTGCGTCACAACGATTCTGCCAACCCCGTAATGGTCGAACACCGGCACCGAAAGCTGGCCCTCGTCCTGCCGAATGTTCACATGCCATCTCGAGACGAGGAGATGGCTAATCCGAAAGCGGCGGACGCCGTCTACGACGCCTGCACGGTCTACTTGCTCGAGAAGACCAGATCTCGGGATGCCTTTCCGCTTGTGTTCGAAGCTAACTGCGACTATGGATTCCGTCGGAACTTCTGGGGGATGAAACCGCTTGGGCTGACGCTTGCCTTCTTGGCTGCTGCAGCAATCGGCCTACTCCTCTATCGTGACGTCGCTACCGACGATTCCATAAGGCCCGTGCCAGTTGCTTCGGCGGTCGTTGCTGCAGCTCTCGTCGTTGGCTGGCTTGGCCTTTTCAAGCCCAACTGGGTCAAGACTACTGCTGATGCGTTTGCCGAACGGCTGCTTGCAGCTCTTGAGAATCTATAGATCGGCATAGTGCACCCACCTGGAGCCGCTGGCCGGCGCCGCAGATGCTGGCACCTTTCTGGCAGTAGCCTTCGTGCGTAAACTAGTCTCCGCACTAATGGGCCATCGACGCCCGTGCCACCCGTCGGCGGTCCTGCGCGGGCTGATCCTTGCGCGGCGACAATTAGATCTGCCGCCGGCAATAGTAATTGACGCCGCGCAATCCTCGTCAACCCGGCATTCGTACCCGAGGCGCTAGGTCTCCTCTCCTTGAAAGGATCTTTCCGTTCGGACTGTTCCAGAACGTAAAGAATCCGTGATCTCCGCCGGCGTGAACGCTGGCGTTGCGTAGCTCCGGAGCGTTGGCCCACGCATACTTCGGCCGTGAATTGTTCGGGTTTCACGGTGCTTGGGCATGCCGAACCGGCGTCGGCAGGCGTACCTGTCACGGTTCTTGCCTGATGTTCTGGGCAGGAGCCGACACCCGATGAGACCTCGCAGGCACGCCACTGATCACCTTCCGCAGACCTCGCGATCGGGTTGGGTGAGCGGCGGCCCGCACGCCACCACGTCGTTCGACGCGGAGATGGAGATAGACATCGGCCTAGACAGCGATCCTGGATCCACCCTTCTACCTGGATGTCTATCCATCCGGCCCGGTCGGCAGAGCGCCCCGTCGTCGCAAGTCCCATTCCGCCACGTGTTTCCAGGGAGGCGGCGTTCGTCTGCCGCCGTGGCTCCGACCGACGCCAGGATGGGGGCGAGGGAGGGAGCGACCCCCCTGTTGGGCGGCCTGATCCGCCCGGGCTGCGCCACGGGCCGGCTCTCTTTCGGGGGTCGCTCCCTCCCTCGCCCCACCCGTCAGGCGTCAGATTCTGCTTGCCCAATCCACGAACTGGTCCGCCGCGGCATCCGGGTTTTCTGCAAGCAAGAAGGACATCACCATGCCGGTCATCGCATGGCAACACAAGCACGCTCGCGAAGCCGCCAACGTCCGGCTGGACGTCCGGATCTTCTGCTTGCTGAAGGGCAACACAAAATTCGTGGCCCGGCCTGCGATGAAGAGCGGGATTGGTACCGCACGGTGGCACTGATCGGTCGCGCCGGACCCGATCGGAGGGCCATCGTCGTTGCTACCGATCGCAGGCCGTGGCGTGGAGCGGGATCGGTACCGCACGGTGACGTTGATCGATCGCGGCGGCTCCGTGCTGACGGCTCACGACCACGAGCATCAACGGCCTGTGGAAGCTGCCAGAACTGTGGAAGCCGACGAACAATCCGGCTGTCGGCTCCCACAAGTTCTTTGCAAAACGTCCGACAGTGGAACGTTTTGCACAAGCTCCCACAGGCCATCACCCTAGACTGGTAATCTCCGGACGCAGTGTCCCATGCCGATTGTGACGACTGATCCCGCGCAGTGCACTGAGCGAGTCGATCGCGACCTGATCGGCCGAGCGCGCCCAGAGCGCTCTGCTCGGCCGCTTCTGGATTTCCGAGAACCGACCGGCTTTGTCCGCTATCCCTACTACACAATCCGCGAGGTCACGCGCATCCTGTGCATCAGTGACGATCTGGTTCGGAGCCTGTTCCGGAACGGCAAGCACGGGCAAGTCCTGGAGATCTGCAATGCCAAGCCTGGGCGGCGGACGTATCGCACCCTCTTGATCCCGTACTCGACGCTGATCGTGTTCATTCGCCGCTTCAGTAAAGAGAGGTAGCTGGTCTTCAAGAAATCTGTGGCCTTTCAGATGATTCCAAGACGGCTCCGTCCGCGGCGATGCTTGAGAAAGCGGGGACTTCCCGCTTGCGCAAGTGTCGACGCGAGTCGGTTGGCGCGTCTCTTGGCCACACTCATAGACGCCGTCTGCGGCGCTATCGGAAGGTGGGCCAGGCGCGGCCATGGCCGACGCGTTACGGCTGTATGGCTGGCAGGGCAATCACGCGGAAGATGCCGCCGATCGCCACGCCTTTCGCACCGCAACTTCAAGCTGGTGTTGTCGCGCCTTGACCCATGGGGCGTAGTGCCGCTCGGTAATCCTCATGGAACTATGGCCAAGGAGCATCGAGACCTGCTCAATCGGGACACCGGCGAGAAGCAGTTCCACGGCGAACGTGTCGCGGAAGCGATGAGAATGAGCGCCGGGCACCCCGCTCAGATCGAAAACACTGGACAGGTACCGCTCCCAGTTCGACGTGATGGTACGAACCGTGCCCCGTCCTGTCTGCCAGAAGAAATATTCACTGCCATTCTTCAGCTTTTCCAGCGCATCGACCACGAGCTTTGGGATGGGCACGTAGACTGGTGTTCCCGTCTTCGCCTGGTAGAGCAGAATCTTGTTCGCCTGTAATCGGTCTCTCTTGAGCGTCGCCGTGTCACCGATTCGTAGTCCTGAGTAGCGCATCGTGAGCACAAAGGCCCGCATGCGGTCCTTGTCGCCGCGGTACTTGCCACAGGCCCCCAAGATCTTCTTCATCTCGCCTGCGGTAAACGGCAGTGTGGGAACATCCGCCACCTTCGGCAGTTTGAGGGCGAGCGCAGGATTATCGTTGATCCAACGACTGTCACGGCAGAAGCGAAGGAAGGCGCGGAGGCGTTCGAGGTTCTTCGATGCGTAAACGGGACCGTCCTTCCAGGTGTTTCGGAATGCGCGGACGTTGTCGATATCGAGTCGCTTCAAGAGACGCAGTCCGCGCGTGTCGCACCACGCCAGAAGGCGGCGTTGCAGGAAGCTCTCGTATTTCCGAATCGATTCCCAACCGAGATGCCGAGCTCTCGCATCGGCGAGGAACTTGTCCACGGCTTCGGCGATCGGCGGCGCCTCCACCTTCACCATGCCGATTTCGCCCGCGGCGGTCCATCCCGCGACCAGGTCCGAGGCCGCTTCCCAAGAAGTCAGGTCCAGCGACCGCCGGATCTTCTCGCCGCGGAGACTCCCACTGATCCAAATCGGACACTGGCAGCGGCGGTATCTTCTGGAGCGGTATGGGCACTCGATCAGGTGGCGGCGATAGAGATTGAGCACAAGGAGAGTATAGCCGAAGGGTACGTATTGAGTACGCGGCCCTGCGCAGGAATTATAAATGCTTTATTTACAGTAGTTTAAGGATGGCGGAGAGGGGGGGATTCGAACCCCCGTGCCGCTTACGCGACAAGACGCTTTCGAGGCGCCCCCGTTACGACCACTTCGGTACCTCTCCGATTGAGAACGACCCAGTATTATACCTTGTGGCGGCGGAGCTTGAAGAACGCCTGGATGATCGCGCGGCAGTCGGCCTCGAGCACGCCATCAATCACGGTCAGTCGGTGATTGAGCGCCGGGTGCTCGTGCGCCCGCATCGTCGACACCACGGCGCCGGCCTTCGGCTCGGCCGCTCCGAACACGAGCGTCCCGACGCGCGCATGCACGATGGCGCCCACGCACATCAGGCACGGCTCAATGGTGACGTAGAGCGTTGTGTCGATCAGGCGGTAATTGCCCGTGGTGGCTGCGGCGTCCCGCAGCGCGATGATCTCGGCATGGGCCGTCGGATCGATCCGGCCGATGGGCTGGTTGAAACCGCGCCCGATGATCTGGTCGCCAAGCGTGACAACCGCCCCGATTGGCACCTCTCCGGCATCGAAGCCCCTCCTGGCTTCCTCGAGCGCCGCCCGCATGAAGACATCCTGATCAACCATGTCCCAGCGGACCATTCTACCCTTCGACCCGAGCCGGGTTGGGTACGATTCGATCGATTGCGACGCTCTGAGGCAAGCGCCAGGCAGAATGCGTTGTCCAGCGCCTGATGCGAGCTCATGATCGGTGACAGATGACAGTGGCCGCGAGGCGATATCAGCCGAATGAGCCCGGATCACGCCGGAAATTGAGATGGCCAGCTGGCACGGGAACTGCAAAGAAACAGCGCAGACAGGCGCAGCCGTTTCGGAACCCATAGTAAGTGATCCCTGAGAAACAGCAGGCGGGGTCGACGCCGGTGCGCTGACGGGGCAGCTGGCCCGGGCGGCGCTATTGTCGCATTCGGAAGAAAGGGCTTGACTTTATGGGAGTCTGTGT